>WRDL01000012.1 GCA_009784095.1 Coriobacteriia bacterium
CTGTTCTCCACTATGGGCTCGTGGAAAACTCTTAAGAAGAAAGGAGTCGTTGCTCGCCCGTTTCAAAACTCTAACTACGACAGAAAGAGGTGAGTAATGAGAGATGTTTCTAGACGAGATTTTTTAAAGATCTCTGGAGCCGCTTTCGCCGCAAGCTCTGTTGCCGGACTCGCACGTCCCGACATCGGCTGTGCAGCTGAAGCAGACGATGAAACACCTGCCTTACGCATCAAAGGAGCTACCGAGACCACTACGATCTGCTGTTATTGCAGTGTTGGCTGCGGAGCGATCTGCTCGGTGGTAGACGGGATGTTAACGAATTTTGAGGGTGACCCAGATCATCCCGTTAATAAAGGTGGAATGTGTTCGAAAGGCGTTTCACAGTTCAACGTGATCAATGTATATGATCCGGAATCTGGCGAGTTGATTCCTAACCCAAGAAGACTCACCAAGCCACGTTATCGTGCGCCCGGCGCACTCGAGTGGAAAGATGTCTCTTGGGACTGGGCGATCGAAGAGATCGCAAAGCGCGTCAAGGCTGTTCGCGACGCGACATTTGAAACTACCAATGAGAATGGTGTGACAGTCAACAGGACGACCGCCATCGGCTCACTGGGTGGAGCGGGACTCGACAACGAAGAGTGCCATCCCCTCTCGAAGCTGATGCGTTCTCTTGGTGTTGTCTATCTCGAGCATCAAGCCCGTCTTTGACACGCTCCCACTGTTGCCGGTCTGGGCAACACATTTGGGCGCGGTGTTATGACGAACAACTTTACTGATTTCGAGAACGCCGATGTCATTTTCGTACTCGGTGGTAATCCCGCCGAAAACCATCCAGCAAGCATGCGTCACATTATGGCAGCTCGTGAAAAGGGCGCCAAGCTGATCGTCGCTGATCCTCGGTATACGCGTACCGCAGCGGTCTCCGACTACTATGCCCGGATCCGCAGTGGCGCTGACGTCGCATTTTTGGGTGGTCTGATCAACTACATCTTGGAAAATGATCTCTATAACGAGGAGTACGTCAAAAACTTCACGACCGGTCCGTTCCTCATCAATCCCGACTTTAACTTTGAAGATGGTTACTTCTCCGGTTTTGAAGAGGTCGCGAATGGACAAGGCAAATACAACAAGGATAGCTGGTCATATCAGGTCGAAATGACTACTGATTGGGATACCGAAGGTGCCTTTGCATGGGCAGTTGCCGACGGCGTTCCCGAGTTCGATACACCGAAGGTCCCTGTTGTCAAGAAGGATAAGACCCTCAAAGATCCGAATTGCGCATTCCAGCTTCTTAAGAAGCACTTCTCTCGCTATACTCCGGAGGTCGTAACACAGGTCACCGGTATGAGCAAAGAGGATTTCGAGGTCATCGCGCAAGCGATCGCTGAGACCGGCGCTGACGATAAAGTCGGCACCGTCCTCTACGCGATGGGTCTGACCCAGCACACCAATGGATCTCAGATCATCCGCGCATTAGCGATCTACCAACTTCTCCTCGGCAACATCGGTATGTGCGGTGGAGGCATCAACGCGCTACGTGGTGAGTCCAACGTACAGGGTGCCTGCGACTGGGGTCTGCTGTATCACGTGATCAACGGATATCTCGCAACTCCCAACGCCGACAACCATCCGACCTTGAAGGATTACAACTCCAAGGAGACGACCCATTCAGGATACTGGTCGAACAAGCCGAAGTTCCTCATCTCCCAACTCAAAGAGTATTGGGGAGACGCGGCGACGCTTGATAACGACTTCGCTTATGATTGGATACCGAAGATCGAGTCCAAGAACTATGGCTATATGCCGATGTTCGAGTCAATGGCGAATGGTGATATGAAGGGTCTGTTCTGCTTCGGTCAAAATCCGCTCGTCGGAGGACCGAATGTCAACTTCGCCTACCAGGCGATGAAGAACCTTGACTGGCTCGTTGCGATCGACCTTATGGAGACCGACTCCATGTGCTTCTGGGAGCCCGGAATGGAGTGGGGTGAAAAGACCGAGGCAGAGGATATCTCTACTGAGGTATTCGCACTACCCGCTCTCGCGCATCTCGAAAAAGAAGGAACGATCACCAATTCCGGACGCTGGATCCAGTGGCGCTACAAAGCGGTGGACGGTCCCGGAGACTGTCTGGACGACGGCGAGATCATGAGCCGTATCCATTTTAAAGTCAAGGAGCTCTATGAGACGGAAGGTGGAGTATTCCCCGATCCGATCGTCAATCTCCATTGGCCTTATTGTGAAAAGGAAGGACATTTCAGTTCTGTCGAGTCGGCCAAGTCCATGAACGGATACACTTGGGCAGACAAGCAGTTGATGCCCAACTTCACTACTTTGGCAGCCGACGGGTCGACCGCATGCGCGGCATGGATCTACGGAGGCTATTTCAACAATATCGATTCCGACAATCCCGCCGATCAACCTTGCGGTAGACGTGATGGCGAAGATTCAACGATTGCCGGCGGTAGTGGCGGATTGGGCCAATATGTCAATTGGTCGTTCGCCTGGCCGGCAAATCGTCGCGTTGTCTACAATCGTGCTTCCACATTCTACGAGTCTGGTAAAGCACGTAATCCCGAGAGGATGCTCGTCGAGTGGAATCCAGAAATTGGGAACTGGGATCGAAACGATGTTCCCGACTTCGGTTTCCAGACTGCGGTCATGGATCCCGAAACTGGAAAACAAGCGATGGACGCAGAAGGAAAACCGGTGTTCACCGGCAATCCACCGGAGAAATGCCCCGGCTTCTTCATGGTCGGCGAGCTCTCCGCTCGTCTCTTCTCGCCGGGAATGGCAGACGGTCCGTTCCCCGAGCATTACGAGCCGGCAGAATCTCCTGTCAGCAATGCTCTCAGTTCGGTACAAGTCAATCCAGTTGCGATGCTGCTTGACTCAAGCAATTTCGGAACCGCCAGTGAGTATCCACTCATTTGCTCGACCTATCGTCTGGTAGAGCACTGGCAGACCGGTGTGACCACTCGTAACAGCCCGTGGCTGGCCGAGATCATGCCCCATAACTTCCTTGAGATGAGTGAAGAGCTCGCGAAGGAACGTGGCATTGAGAATGGCGATATGCTCGAGATCTTTAACAACCGTGGAACGATCGAGGCGCAAGCGCTTGTGACCAAACGTATCAAACCGTTCGAGATCGACGGCAAGACAGTTCATCAAGTCGGTATGCCATGGCACTGGGGCCGCAAGGGTCTAGCCAAGGGCGCTACCGCCAATGAGCTTGTCCCGAATGCGGGTGATGCCAATGTTGGAATTCCGGAATCTAAAGCATTCCTGGTCGACATTAGGAAGAAGGGGTGATCATCATGGCTGAAAGCGCAATCTATTATGATGCCTCTAAATGCACCGGTTGTAAGGGATGCCAGATCAACTGTAAGCAGTGGAACCAGCTCCCCGCTCCGTTCGAGCAATCGCCTTGGACAGGAAGCTATGAGAGTCCCGCTTCGAACAGCGATACCACTTGGCTACGTATCACATTCAACGAGGAATCCCTCGATGATGGTGATAAAGTAGGCTGGTGCTTCGGGCGCAATGCGTGTCAGCACTGCACCGACGCAGCCTGCGCGAAGGTCTGTCCCGCGAATGCGTACACGCACACCGCCGAAGGCGCGGTGGCGCTCGATTCTGACAAATGTATCGGATGCCACTTCTGCGCCGGTGCCTGTCCCTTCGACATCCCGCATTACAATGCGGTCGACGAGAAGGCACACAAGTGCTGGATGTGCCAAGACCGCATCCGCAACGGGATCAGACCCGCATGTGTGACCACGTGTCCTACCGGAGCACTCCAGTTCGGCGAGCGTGATGACATGCTCGCTATGGCGAAAGATCGCGTTGCGCAGATCAAACCGATCCGCCCTGATGCGGTAGTGTATGGTGAGAATGAGATGGGTGGGCTCCACGTCGTACAGGTTCTTCCCTATGGAGCGGAAGCCCATGGTATGCCGATCAGCCCACGGGAGAACATCGTGAATACGACCGAGAGACTTCTTCGTCCGCTCACTTTGTTCGGTGTTTTGGGCGTCAGCGCAGTTGCGATCGCTTCGTTTATCGGTGGACGCCACTTCTCACAGGCTGAGGCGCTCAAGCACGCATATCCCGAGGACTATGGAAGACCATCAGATGTTGTGGTCGATGAAATCATCGTTGAGGAAGGGAGAGATGCATAATGGCTCAATATATTAAACGTCATGATGCGCTTGCTCGCCTGAACCATTGGGTATTCGCGATCTGCGGCATGCTTCTCGGTATCGGTGGCGCGTTCATGTTCTTCCCGTTCCTTCATGACCTGGTAAGCCCCGAGTTCTTGCGCGGGCAGATGATCCTGCACCGTATCTTAGGAGGCATTTTCGTTGCCATTCCGATCATCAGTTGGATCATCCGTCCTTCGAACTTCGTGCATACCTTCAAGAACATCTTCTCAAAATGGACCTCTGACGACCTTGAGTTCATGAAGAAGTTCTTGCCATATCTTTTCAATCCTAAAAAGGTCCATATGCCTAAGCAGGATTTCATCAAATCAGGACAGCGTATTTCTGACGCAGTCATGTATCTGCTGATCTTCGTTTTCATGATCACAGGTGTTCTGATGTGGATCGATATGCCAAGGATCCCAGAGTGGCTCTTCAATCTATCAAGACTGGGACATGACCTTGCCTTCTTCGGTTGGGCGTGCTTGATGGTGATCCACCTTTATCTGGGCGCGGGAATCTTTCAACCGTATCGCGGAAGCGCACGCTTTATGTTCGGCGATGGCTATGCCAGTGCCGAAGATGCCAAGTACCATTGGGGTCACTGGGCAGATCAAGAGCTCGCTACTGGTGAGAATGTGAAAGAGATGTAAGACACAAAATGTACTTACAGGGATGCATTTTGTGTAAGTACCGGGGTAAGGCGGGACGAAAGTCCCGCCTTATCGCTCAGTGACTGTTTCCAGTCAATGCCATTCTAGTATTATTATTACGTAAATGCAATTTTTCGAAGTCCTCAAGGAGAGATGATGAGTAGCGTAAAAAGTATTGATGAGATAAGACAGTTTCGCGAGGTTTTGGGAGATGAGCCGATCGAGTTATTCACGAATCTGTGGACGCTTCAAGACTCTATCGCTGACAGCGATCTGCTCGATGGATTGCGCTCGACCATTACCTTTCTTGAAAAGTATCATCCGGGGCTTCGCGAGGCGACCGGTCCCCTCTTCGAGCAGGACTTCACTCTTGAGCAAATTGATCCGATCACTGCGATCGGGGTCGAAGAGCTCTTCAATGAACTGGCTAAATCCTGTGAAATAGACATTGAGGATGAGATGGCTCCTCCCCTGGCGCTTGCGGTCGTCAGCGCGATACAACCACACGCGGCTGCGGCTGCCAAAGCTATCAAACCTCCAAAGAAAACAGATCAAAAGATCGGGGCATGCCCTGTCTGTGGTGGTCCTGCATCATTGGGCATCATCCGCAACGAAGGTCAGGCTCACGGAGGCTCTCGTGAGCTCTGGTGTTCGTTATGCGATTATACCTGGCCATACCCGCGTATCAAGTGTGCCCGCTGCGGGAACGAGAAGCAACGCGAACTACAATATTTCTTCGTGGAGGAGGATCCTTCGCGCCGTGTATATGTATGTAACGAGTGCAACGGCACCCTCAAAGTAGTCGATGAGACGGGGCTGGGGCGTTTTTGCGATCCAAGAGTTGAGGACATTGTGATCGAACCGTTATTGAACGCGATCATCGCTGACCAAGGTCTTGAAACAGTCGGCTAGAGAGATTACGCTACATCTATCAGATACGTTCAAGGGATCATCGAGTGACGACCAGCGCACTACATAATCTCACGGCAGTAATACTTGCCGGCGGGCGCTCCCAGCGTATGGGTGTCGATAAAACACAGATGGAACTGGGTGGTCAATCGTTACTCCTCCATGTGGTAGAGGCCGTCTATCCTTTGGCAAGCCAGACGATCATTGTCACGAACCGCCCCGAAGAGGTACCGGTCGAGCGCTTACCGGATGATGTCTTGATCACGACCGATGAGGTAGCGTACCAAGGTCCTCTTGGGGGTCTTATCACTGCTTGCGCTCATGCTGAGAACGAGTGGATATTGACAAGTGCTGCAGACATGCCATGGATCAATGCGGACATCGTCGAGTATTTGAGCAAACAATGCGCTGATCACGACATAGTGATCCCGATCGGTCCGCAAGGGCCCGAGCCATTACTTGCGCTCTATCGAAAAGAAGCGATTGAGCCGGTCGGGCGCAGTGTTCTCGCAAGTGGGAGAAGACGTATCGTCGCGATGTTCGAGGAGCTCGATGTAAAGGAGATACCGAGAAGCGATCTGGAAAGCATAGATCCGGGGCTTTCCTCCTTTTTCAATATCAATACTCAGGCAGATTTTGCGAAAGCGCAAAAACAGACGCGCAAGGACGGGCGCGCAGAGTTGATAGACGAGAAGGTCACGCAGACCGAACTCGATGAGAACGAGAACTCTTCAAAAAGGATTCGCTTGATGTCGCTTCAGGAAGCCGGACGAAAGATGCCGAGCGAAACGCCGATCACGGTGCACCTCAACGGAGTTGAGATCGCGACCGTCCAAGCTACCGGGACCGACATCGGAGACATGGCGGTGGGGTTCTTGTTGGCCGAAGGGTTGATCCGGGATCGCTCGCTCTTTCAAGGATTGGATATCGACGCGAAACGCGGGTTAGTATATGTGACCAGCAGGGAAACGGTCCCGCTCGATCTGATCCACAATACACGCTACATTACGAGTGGATGCGGAAAAGGCATCACCTTCTCGAGCCTTGGACATGCGCGTGGGATAAACCCGATCCAAAGCGATCTGATCATCGACGTTGGTGACCTGCACGCGTGGATGTCGCAACTTGCCTCGCGCAGCGTCGAGTATCGTCAACGAGGCGGTTGCCACTCGTGTGGATTGGTGGTCGCCGGCGATCTAGTGCTTGTGCGCGAGGATATCGGTCGTCATAACGCTGTTGATAAGCTGCTCGGGCATGCTTGGCTCGAGGGTATCGACACCGCAAACGCGTTACTGCTTTCAAGCGGTAGGGTGTCCTATGAGATGATCGTAAAAGCGGCGAAGAGTCGCGTCCCGATCGTCGCATCCCGCTCAGCTGCGACCGACCTTGCTGCCGAGATCGCGGAAGAACTCAATATCACACTTGCGGGCTATGTCCGTGGAGGGAAAGCAATCGTATACACTCATCCCCAAAGAATGATCGAATAAAAAAGCAATCCGTCAATTAGAGGTAGAAGAATTCTGACCCTGCGATCCAGTTCAATCGAGATCCGCTACGATGATATTGCGACAGGCGGTCGCCTCATCCAGACGCCTGACCGGAGTGTCATGCGGAGCGCTGTGGAGGATCTCAGGATCATCGATCGCTTCTTGAGCGATTCGCTTCATAGCGTCTACGAATGCGTCAAGTGTCTCAAGTGGTTCGGTCTCGGTCGGCTCGATCATCATGGCCTCTTCGACGACGAGTGGGAAGTAAATGGTCGGCGGATGGAATCCATAGTCAAGTAGTCGTTTTGCCATATCGAGTGTTCGAACACCGGATTCCTTCTTCTGACGTGAGCCGCTCATCACGAACTCATGCATGCAGGCACGATCATGGACCACATTGAACTCATCACGCAATTGCGTTCGTAAATAGTTCGCCGAGATCACCGCTTGCTCTGCAGAAAGACGTAGTCCGGAAGCGCCCAGCGCTCTTATGTAGGTATAGGCGCGGACCAATACACCGAAATTGCCGTACCAAGATTTCACACGACCGATCGAATTCTGCGGGGTGATGAAATGGTAGGTCCTGTCCTCAGGGTCTTGTCCGACCAAGGGACCGGGAAGGAATTCTGCAAGCTCATCGGTGACGCATACCGGACCGGCGCCCGGGCCTCCTCCCCCGTGTGGGGTCGAGAATGTTTTATGCAAGTTGATGTGCAGTGCGTCAAAACCCATGTCGCCGGGTCGTGTGATCCCAAGCAGTGCATTGAGATTTGCACCGTCGCAGAAACAATAGGCGCCGACCGCGTGGACCGCTTCAGTGATCTTAAGAATATCGGTCTCAAAAAGCCCCAGTGTGTTAGGATTGGTGAGCATGAACGCAGCGACATCTTCATTCAGCATCGCCTTGAGCTCGCTCAGTTCGACGAGCCCGCGCTCATCGGATGGTATCGAGATGACCTGATAGCCACAGAGCGTGACCGTCGCAGGATTGGTGCCATGCGCAGTGTCAGGGATGATCACTACCTTACGTGCATCGCCATGAGCGACATGTGCAGCGCGAATGACCATCAACGCCGTGTATTCCCCATGCGCTCCTGCGGCAGGTTGAAGAGTTGTCGCTTCAAATCCTGAGATCTCAGCGAGATCCGATTGAAGCTCGAACATCAACTGAAGTGCACCTTGGACCGTCGACTCCGGTTGAGTAGGATGGAGTGTGGCGAACCCGTCCAGACGACACATATCCTCATTGATGCGCGGATTATACTTCATCGTGCACGAACCGAGGGGGTACATTCCGCTATCGACTCCGAAGTTGAGATCGGCAAGTTCTTGATAGTGGCGCATCACTTCCAGTTCGGATCGACCTCTAGGCAGCATGTCTTACCGCCTTGACGAACGCATCGATCTCCTCTTCGGTCCGTTTCTCGGTGACCGCGATCAGGATCGTTTTATCATCGATGAGTACTCCCGGCAAAAAGCGCTGCTCGACAAGGGTATTGTAGATCTTCTCGAGCTTATGCTCACCGAGGTAGGTAAGCGCGAATTCGTATCCGTACTCATCTTCATACGCGGGTTCGAACAATCCGGTCGACATAAGCTCACTGGACAGACGATGAGCCTTTTGGACACAGGTCAGCGCTATCTCGAGTAGCCCGTCTCCACCGACATATCTGAGGTAGGCACCTGCTGCGAGTGCGTTGAGCGCATGATTGCTACAGATATTGCTCGTCGCCTTCTCACGACGAATATGTTGCTCGCGTGTCGAGAGGGTGAGTACGAATCCGTCCTTACCATCAACATCGGTAGTGCGTCCCACAATGCGTCCGGGCATCAGTCGCATAAGCTTATCGGTCGCCGCAAAATAACCCAGACCGGGTCCTCCGAAGCTTTGCGGGTTCCCAAAACACTGTGCCTCCCCTACCACGATATCGGCGCCTAGTGAGCCGGGGCTATCCAAGAGCGCAAGCATCATCGGATTTGCGCAGACGACCGCGAGTGAACCTTTTTCATGAGCACTCGTTATCACAGAAGCGATATTCTCGATCGCACCGATGAAGTTCGGATATCCCACCAGGATGCTCGCGGTGTTCTCGTCTATCGCTTCGGCGAGATCCTCAAAGCTCACGACGCGCACTTGCATAAGACCGGAAAGCGCATAGGTATCCAGCACCTCAAGGTATTGGGGATGCAGGGTCTGTGATGCTAAGATCTCCGTCCGCTTATTGCGGCTTGCGCGCACTGTCATGAGAGCGGCTTCAGCGAGAGCTGTCGCGCCATCATACATACTTGCATTCGCGACCTGCATTCCGGTAAGTATGCAGATCGAGGTCTGATACTCAAAGATCGCTTGAAGCGTGCCTTGGCTGAATTCAGGTTGATAAGGAGTGTACGCGGTGAAGAACTCGGGCTTGCGCAGAATGTGGTCGATGCAGGAGGGGATGTAATGATCGTAGCAGCCAGCACCGGCAAAGCTTATCAGTTGGGTGCAGTTGATATTCTTTGACGCGAGAGAGCGCATAAAACGGCTCAGCTCAAGCTCGTCGAGTCCACCCCCGATCTCCAGTTCGCGATCCAAACGGATGGACTCTGGTATTTCACCTATCAATTCATCGAAATCTGCGACGCCGATGGCGTCGAGCATCAAGGTGCGTTGCTCAGGTTGGATCGAGAGGTAGTCCACTTCTGGTTACAACTCGCTGCAATGGGTATCGTAGGAGTCGCTGTCCAAGAGATCAGAGAGGTCGACATCTCCGTACTCGACTTTTACAAGCCAGCCATCACCGTAACAATCACTGTTGACGAGATCGGGCGCATCGTTGAGTTCCTCATTGACCTCTATGATAGACGCATCGATCGGCATCAACAGTTCGGAAACACTTTTTACGCTCTCTACCTCGCCAAATGGTTGTCCCGCCTTAAATCTGTCCCCTACCTCAGGAAGATCGACATAAACGATCTCACCCAGTTGATCTTGCGCGAAATCGGTGATCCCAATGACGCTGAACTCGTCTTTTTGGGACAGCCATTCATGGGTGTTGGTGAAGAGGTATTCTTGTGGACTTGGCATAGAGAGATCCTTTCTATTTACTCTGATTATAGACTAAATGGCGGTTTCACAACCAGCCCGTCGACAAGTTTCTTGCGTATCTCGACCTGTACGATCGCGCCCGGTTCCGCGTAGGCGAGTGGTAGGTAAGCGGTCGCCATTCCGAAACCGAAGGTAGGTGAATGAGAGCCACTTCCGATGGTCCCGATGAACTTACCGTCGGCCAATACCTTCTGACCTTTTCGAGGTATGCCCCCATCGACACGAAGGTGCACCAGCACCTCATCGGAGCCTTCCTCACGTGCTTTGCGTACCGCATCAGCACCGATATAGTCGGTCTTATCCGCTGGGCAGACCCAGCCAAGCCTTGCTTGTATCGGGTCACGAGTCTCATCCATGTCGTCTCCATAGAGGGGGTAGCCCATCTCCAGGCGAAGGGTGTCTCGTGCCCCGAGACCTACCGGGGTGACTTCAGGAAATGAGAGAAGAACGTTCCACAGATCTTTGGCATCCTCTGCGCGAGTGACCAACTCGACGCCGTCCTCACCGGTATATCCGGTCCGAGCCACCAGTACAGGGATACGTCCATCGATGATCGCTTCATTGAGATTGAACCGCTCAGGAAGCACGTAGTCCTCATCGGTCAGCTCATCCATGATACGGATCATACTCGGTCCCTGCAGCGCGATGAGCGCAGTGCGCTCTGACTCATCGACCAGTTCGACATCGTCAGGCTTGTGGTCATCCAACCACTCGAAATCTTTCTCATGATTGGCTGCGTTGGCAATGATGAGATACTCAAAACCGGTGTTGTAGACGATCAGGTCGTCAAGGATCCCGCCTTCCTCATTGAGCATGAGGGTATATTGCGCGGACCCGACATCGTCGATGCGGCCTATCTCGTTGGTGAGCACTCCTTGAAGGAAGTCTCTGGCACCGGCTCCTGCGACACGGAATTGCGCCATGTGAGACACATCGAAGATACCCGCGGAGCTCCGTGTAGCTTTATGCTCGTCGATGATACCTTGATACTGAACGGGCATCTCATAGTGAGCGTAGGGGACCATGCGGGCTCCCAACTCGCGGTGTGATTCGTATAGAGGAGTGCGGCTCAGATCTTCTTTGCTCATGTTCTCTCCTTCTTGTGCGACCAAATGATCGCGCATTATGTCTATTCACTCGTATCGAGTAAGATACTTGATCTTGATCCTCCGCTCACCCAACGCCAAGCACGAGTAAGCGCGATCTTGATCGATTGGAAAAACGTCGGCTTTTCCACTTCTTCAAAGGAGACCAGCGGCTCCGAGGCGATCTCTTCACCGTTTTGAGTGAAGGTGATGGAACCGACGACGGTCGAAGTTGTCACCGGCGATGAGATCGGCGCGATATCGATCGTATGTTCGATCGGACCGACCAGATCATAATAGACCGCTGTCACATCGTCGATCAATCCCACGCGCACCTCAGTGTCAAGATGATCGGTAACCTCTACAGATCCGAGTTCGGTACCTGCTTCCATCAATAGGCGTCGACCATAATGCTCGAATCCGAACGTGAGCAGGTCTCTGGTCTCTTGGAATCGTTCCTCTTCGCTCGCGGTCCCAAGGACCACACTATAGATCTCGACCTCATCACGAAGTGCACTACCGGCCAAACAATTGCCCGCCGCATCGGTCATGCCGGTCTTCACACCGTTTGCTCCGACGAACGTGGTCAAAAGGAGATTGGTGTTCTCTTGCGGGATTCCATCGATCCCATCAAATTGGTGCGTCCCGACGATCTCTCTAAAGAGAGGGAGCTTCATCGCGTAACTTACCATGGTCGCTACGTCTTGCGCACAGCTATAGTGCTCCTCGTCATCGAAGCCCTGCGGGTTAGTGAAGTGGGTATGCTTCAGTCCGAGATCGGTCGCTTTTTTGTTCATCATCGCGACAAAGGTGCTTTCATCTCCGCCGATGTGTTCGGCCAGAGTGACCGCAGCATCATTACCGGAGACGATCAACATCGCATAAAGCAGATAACGCACCGTGTAGACCTGGCCTTGCTCAAAAGAAGCGGTCGATCCTCCGACCGTTGCGGCCTCCCACGAAACGACCGCTTCCTCTTCAAGTCTATCTGCCTCGATAGTGATGATCGCCGTCATCACTTTCGTGATGCTGGCGATCGAGCGGTTGTCTTCAGGCGCGCGTGCCCAAAGCACTGTTCCTGAACGAGTCATGAGATAACCGGATGGAGCGTCGATGTCGACCATCTGATCTGCGAGGATCCCTCTTTGAGTAAAAGGAACTCCCGCGATAAGATCGTTCTCTAATACGATCGCGAAGCACGGGAGTGGGAACGCCCCCAGTACGATCAGGAAGACAAGAAACGCCGCGACCGGCGAGACAACCCTTCTATGCATTCAAATCCTCAAGTTCAAGAACGCGATAACCCGCCTCTACGATCGAAGGAATGCATTCCGCACTGTCGAGCCGGAACACATTGACTGCACCTCCGGTCACAGGATGCACAAAACAATAGCAGTAGCTGATGTCGAAATTCCTCGTGGCGATGATATCGAGGAGCTCTCCGAGCTCGCCGGGTTTATCAGTTATCGCGACCGCGCACACATCATGCACTTGAGCGGAGATGCCCTTGTCCTTAAGCGCGGTTGCCGCACCCTCAGGGTCGTTAACGATGATACGTGCGACTCCGAAGTCCTCGGTGTCAGCTACCATCAGCGCATGCATGTTGTGCCCAGCTTCTCCCAAGATACGAGTCGCTTCCGCTAATCTTCCCGGAGAGTTCTCTAAAAAGACCGATAACTGTTTCATTCCTGACTCCCCTCTCCTCTCAGGTCGACAACCCGTTGAGCTTTACCCTCACTTCTCTCGATGCTACCCGGCTCGACCAATTTGACCTTGACCGAGACCGCTAGTGCGCTCGCGATAGCACCGCTGACTTTTTTGGTGATCGCTTCAAGAGATTTGATCTCGTCGAAGTCGACCTCATCGCTGAGTTCGACTCTCACCTCAACATCATCGAGAGAACCTCTTTTCGTCAGGATTATCTGATAATGGGGAGCCGCCTCAGGGATGTCGAGCAGGATCTGTTCGATCTGGGTCGGATAGACATTGACACCGCGAATGATGAGCATATCATCGCTACGTCCGGTAATACGTTCGAGACGGCGTGTCGTGCGACCGCATGGGCATTCTCCGGGAACGATACGACTGATATCTCTGGTCCGATATCTCAACAGCGGGATACCTTGCTTGGTCAGTGTAGTGATCGCCACTTCACCGTACTCCCCGTCTTCGACCGGTTCGAGTGTTTCAGTGTCGAGTATCTCTATGATGAAGTGGTCTTCATTGATATGGAGCCCATCGTGTTGCTCGCACTCGAATCCGACGCCGGGTCCGAGTACCTCGGAAAGCCCGTAGATATCATACGCTTCGATACCGAACGCATTCTCGAGCTGGGTTCGCAGATTCTCGCTCCATGGTTCAGCGCCGAATATGCCAAAACGGAGTGGGAGATCATCGAAGTCGACCCCCATCTTCTGTGCGGTCTCGGCGACCAAGAGCGCATAACTGGGGGTCGCCGCAAAACCGGTCACGCCGAAGTCGGCAAGAACCTGTATCTGTCGCTTTGTGTTTCCTCCGGATACCGGGATAACGGTCGCTCCCATATGCTCGACCCCATGATGCACACCAAGTCCTCCCGTGAAGAGTCCATAACCGAAGCTGACCTGGATGATATCTGATTTATCCGCTCCGGCCGCATCAAGTGCCCGCGCTATGAGCGACGACCACATATCAAGATCTTCAGCGGTATATCCCACGACGGTGATCTGCCCGGTCGTACCGCTCGAACTGTGCACACGCACGATCTCACTGATAGGTACCGCGAAAAGATCATAGGGATATGCGGCGCGCAGATCGTTCTTGACCGTGAACGGAAGCTTGATGACATCCTCGACATGGGAGATATCGTCCGGTGTGATCCCCAGTTCATCGAATTTCTTAGTGTATGCCGGTACCTTCTCATAGACGCGCTGACAGATCTCTCTCAGTCGCTCGGCTTGTAATTCGTCGAGCTCAGAGCGTGTCATGGTCTGTTGCTTTTTGTCTCGCATTAAGTCAGTCCCCTCCCCGTTTCGCCATATTTATCGGATCTGGAAGTGTTTTACTCTCGAAATCGTGATTGTGTTTCTTGACAAGCGCGATAGCACGATACCAGATCATGGTGATCATTGAGAGAGTGAACCCTATATAGACTACCCAGATCCATATACAGTACTCCTTGGCGTTGAATCCGGGCAACCAAGAAATATCGGTCCACCCCAGCCCTTGGGCAAGCGGCCAATTCAAGATCAACCCAGAGAAACCGATGTAGAGAGCGGTCGTCGCGATCTTTCCGATATACAGGATCCGCACACGCTCGATCCCCATAGCGCGCAGTCTTGCCGAGCCGTAGAGAAGGTACACATCGCGTGCGATGAGTCCGACTACGATCCAGAGAGGTAGTCGGCCGAGAAGATAGAGTCCGCCGACACCGCAGAGCAAGAGTAAGCGGTCGACCAGAGGGTCGAGCATCGATCCGAGCTCGCTTTCGGTCCCTGTCAGTCGTGCGATATACCCGTCGACGAAGTCACTTGCCGCAGCGACCGCGAATAGGACGAAAGCCAATTTGTTCTCAGTGGTAGCGACAAGAACGGTGAAGGCCACGGGCACAAGGATCAGTCGTACGATCGTTATGACGTTCGGTACGGTAAGGATTTCCTGTGTCCGATTATCTTGCGTATTCATGCAGGTTATTCTACCATTCCCCGTTGCACCAAGACGGCATTGACGTCACCGGATCCTTGAATGACTAAGTAGTATGAAAGGTAAGCGTAAAGAGCTAAAGAAGAGGTAGGTAGCGATCGATCTCCCAGCGTGAGACGCGGGTCCGGTAGGCATCCCACTCCTCGCGTTTATTACGCAAAAGATATTCGAACACTTCATCTCCAAGGCACTCGCGCATCAGAGTCGATTCCTCGAAACGGTCGATAGCCTGGTTCAAATCCCCGGGAAGGAGCTCGATGCCTGAGGACTTGAGCTTCTTCGCGGACATCATATGGACGTCGCTGGTCACATTCTCGGGCGGGATGAGACCGCGCTCGATGCCGTCAAGACCTGCCGCGAGCATGACCGCGAACGCGAGATAGGGACTACATGCCGGATCGGGACTTCGAAGCTCTATCCGCGTCGATTGTTCCTTACCCGGCTTATACAAGGGGATGCGGACGAGTGAACTGCGATTTCGGTGCGCCCAACAGATGTAGATCGGGGCTTCATATCCACTCACAAGACGCTTGTAGCTGTTCACCCATTGGTTCGTGACCAAGGAGAATGCCGGCGCATGCTCAAGAAGACCCGCTATGTAAGACATACAGGTATCGCTTAAGTTAAAGCGTGCGTTCGCATCAAAGAACGCATTTTTGTCACCGGTGAAGAGTGATTGGTGCACATGCATTCCATTTCCCGCCTCGCCATGTATCGGCTTTGGCATGAACGTCGCATATACGCCATTGCGCAGAGCGACCTCTTTGACGATCACACGATACATGATGACCGCGTCCGCCATCTTGAGCGCCTCTTGGAAGCGCAGGTCGATCTCATGCTGGGAAGGACCGACTTCATGATGGCTGTATTCGACTTGGATACCAGCTTTGCGTAACTCGCGTACCGTCTCGCCGCGCAGATCGAAAGAGAGATCACGTACACTCTGATCGAAATAACCGGCGGTATCGACGACCTTGGGCTTCTTGTCGTTCTTGAGATAGTAATACTCCAACTCAGGACCGACATAGAACGTGTAACCCTTCTCGGCTGCTTTGCGAAGCTGTCGCTTGAGGACTTCTCGGGGATCTCCGGCGAACGGCTCGCCATCAGGTGTCACGATGTTGCAATGCATAATTGCGATCAACTCGCCGCTGTTACGCCAACGTGTCAGTTGGAGAGTGGAAGGGTCAGGGATCGCAATCATGTCAGATTCCTCGGTACGCGAGAATCCTTGGATGGAAGACCCGTCAAAACCCATGCCTTCGGTCATCGCATTGTCGAGCTCATCGACGGTCAGTACAAGTGTTTTAAGAAAACCGAGAATGTCGGTGAACCACAAATGTATGAATTCGACTCCCGCATCCTTGATCGTCCTGGTCGTTTCTTCGCGTAATTGTTGATCCATTATGCCTACCCAACTATCAGTCTACATGTCGCATTCATTGCTATTAACGGGACCGTTCAATATTTCATCGAAAGTTTTTCACGTGATTTGCATGGATTTGGTCGGGCAGACAGGATTTGAACCTGCGACCACTTGACCCCCAGTCAAGTGCGCTACCAAACTGCGCTACTGCCCGACAAATGACGGTTATTCAGTCTAGCATACTGCACGGATATGGGTAAGTTGCTTTCTGGTCAAGGACTAGAGATGATCGATCAGGCGGTCGAAGATCTCTTGTGAGATTATCTGCTTCGGTGCCGCACCGATCGTCTCTTCTCCGTCATGCGTAGCGATGACCACTTCATTGTAGTCGGAACCAAAGCCGATATCATCTCTACTGATGTCATTTGCGACGATCAGATCTGCCGACTTCGACGCGAGCTTTTTACGTGCATTTGCGACGACCGCATCGGTCTCAGCGGCAAACCCTATGATCACAGGATCACGCTTCAAAGAGCCCGCGGCTCTCAGTGCGCAGACACGTGCAAGTAGATCGGGATTCTCGACGAGGTGTATCGTCTCGAGCGCTTGAACGTCAGCACTATCTTTCTTGAGTTTGCGATCGGACACTTCTACGGGACGAAAGTCGCTGACCGCAGCAGCACAGACAATGATGTCGGCATCTGTTGCTGCCTGTTCCAACGCCACACCCATATCGACCGCGGTCGACACATCGACGATCGTGATTCCCTCCGGCGCGCGAAGACCGACCGGTCCGGTGATCAGTGTCACCTCCGCTCCGCGTGATTTTGCTTCACGTGCCAAGGCGTAGCCCATCTTGCCACTGGAGTGATTCGAGATGAAACGTACAGCATCGATCGGCTCTTGAGTAGGACCTGCGGTCACCACGACATGCTTGCCCTCAAGATCTTTGCAGCGTGATAACTCCGCTACGACTGCTTCACAGATGAGTGCAATGTCCGCGAGTCGCCCTGCCCCTACGTCGCCACATGCGAGATAGCCGTTCTCAGGGTCGACGATGCGCACTCCTCTCGCCTGTAGGAGCGCGAGGTTCTCCTGGGTGGCCACATCGGTCAGCATCGCCTCGTTCATCGCAGGCGCGATGACAAGTGGCCCCTTATATGCGAGTACGGTCGTCGTGAGCAGATCATCTGCTACCCCTTGTGCGATCTTTGCGATCACGTTGGCGGTCGCTGGAGCGATAACGAAGCAGTCCGGCTCGGCTGAAAGGCTTATATGGTGGATGGGTTTTCCCGGATCCTCGAAAAGATCGAGCGCTACTTCGTGCCCGCTCAGAGCGCGAAAGGTGGCGGGACCTACGAACTCAGTCGCATGCTCGGTCATCACGACCTTGACCTCGAGACCTGAGTATTGAAGAAGGCGCACGAGTTCAACAGCCTTGTATGCCGCGATACCTCCGGTCACTCCCAACAGCACGAGTTTTTGATCAGACATCCTACTCCTCCTGGGTGTGCATGACGCTCAACAGAGCATGAGTACCTACGCGTACAGAATTCAGTTCTGCGAATATATCATTTTATCAGGGTTTTCGGTGCAGTGTAGCGGTTGCACGGATAGTCTTGCCAGTCCATGACCTCAAGGCATTCATCCACGAACCGCTCTATGTCGAGTTGGGCGCATGCCTCATGGATACGCGCGAGCTTGACATGCGTCTCAGGACTGCGTGGCATGAACAACGTGCAGCAATCATCGACCGCCTGCGCAGAAAGATCGTACGTTCCGATACGTTTTGCTATCTCGATGATCTCGTGCTTGTCGTCGCCGATGAGAGGACGAAAGATCGGGATCGTGACCCCTTCACTGGTCGCAATGAGATTCTCCATCGTCTGCGATGCGACCTGACCCAAGGATTCACCGGTGAGTAGCGCTTTTGCGTTCTCTGCCTGAGCAAGTCTCTGCGCTACTGCGAACATTACGCGACGATAGAGCAGGATGCGAAGATCAGGGTAAATGGTCGAGGCGATCTCTCGCTGGATATCACCGAATGGTACTGAATAGATGCGTGCCAGACCACCGGTCTCAGCAAGGATTTCACCGATCTCGTGAACCTGTCTGGTCGAGGTATCGCTGACTGCGGGAGCGGCTGAGAAGTGCAATCCGATACCGATCGCTCCACGACGGATCATCCGCCAGGTAGCGACCGGACTATCGAAACCACTCGAAAGAAGCGAGATCAGCTTTCCGCTGCTGCCGACGGGCAGTCCTCCGGCACCCGAGATCTTTATGACCGAAATGAAGGTCTTTCCACCGATTACGGTGACGCGCACGTTCACATCAGGGTTCTTGAGGTCTACGTGCATTTCGGTGTGCTCCACAAGGAACGCTCCGATCTGCTCGTTAAGCTCTTGACTGGTCATCTCGAAATCGGTATTTGAGCGTTTAGCGGTCACCCTGAAAGTAAGCGGAGCAGGTGTGATCTTCTCGATCGCGCGCAAGGATACATGGCACATCTCGGATAGATCTCTGCCAACACACAGCGATGGCATGACATTGGCGACTCCGGGAACGCGAGAGATACGATATGCGACCTCGTCGATCTCTTCTGCTTTGGCAACATCGACCAAAATCCGTCCATGGATCTTGCGGACCGTGAATCTCTCTCCCAAAAGAAATGATAGATTGTCAACGAGACGGCGTTCGAAGGTCGAGCGGTTCTTGCCCTTAAGACCTAATTCATGATATGAGACGAGGCAAACGTGTGTCTTCACGTTGCGCTACAGTTCGTCGACGAGTTCCTGGTCCGGTTCGAAAGCCTCTGCGATGGTCTCAGGATCGAGATCTGGATCGCTCTCATCGTCTGTGTCGCTCGAGAGAATGGCGGCGACGTCGCCTTTGGCGATCTCTTCCATCGAAAGGGAGAGCGGTTTGGCGCTTTGCAACTTCGAGATCTCACTGTATGCCATGACGTTGAGAGCCTGGTCGCGAGCACCGTGGATCATGTCGTTTATCTGACGCGCGCGTTTTGAACTCAGTGTACAGAGCGTGAATTTAGAGTCGACCTTGCTAAGCAGGGTATCGATCTCCGGTTGGGCTACTGACATGTGATCTCACTTTCCTAGCTTGACGCATGGTTGTCGATTATGGTGAGGACCTGGTCGACCGCCTGCGATAGATTATCGTTTACAACCGTGTAATTATAGCGTGACTTCAAAGATAATTCATGTATCGCTTGCTTGAGGCGCGAGACGATCTGTTCTTCAGAATCGGTTCCGCGACCTCTCAGGCGCTGTTCAAGCACTTCCATCGAGGGTGGCTCGATAAAGACCATGACGCACTCAGGCATCGATTCCTTGATCTGAGCTGCCCCCGCGACATCGATATCGAGAAGTACTTGGTTCCCTTTTTCGATGGCCTTGTCGATGGGTGCGCGTGGAGTACCGTAGCGCTTAGAATGGACCGGTGCCCACTCAAGAAGACCATCAGAGCAGACAAGGTCGTCGAACTGCGTTTCGTCGACAAAATAGTAATCGATACCCTCGGTTTCATTGGATCGTGGTTCACGTGTCGTTACCGACACGGAGTACCAACCGTCATCGATGTGATCGAACACTTCTTGGAGGATGGTGCCTTTACCTACTCCTGACGGACCTGAGACAACGAAGAGGTTACCTGAGCGCGACAAATGGCTAACCCAGCATTTCGAGAAGCTTCTCGCGCTGGCGAACTCCCAGTCCTTGCACGCGGCGGCTCTCTGAGATCCCGATCTCATCCATGATCTTCGCAGCTTTTGCCTTGCCGCACCGTGGCAGTGACTCAACAAGCAGTCGTACATGAAGGCGACCAACGACCGGATCATCGCTACGATCCAACGCTTCCGCTAACGTCACCTTACCTTCTTTCAAATCATCACGGAACGCGGCTCGCTTCACGCGCTGCTGTGCAGCCTTGCGTAGGAATTCAACTCGTTGCTCGTTAGTGAGTTCCGGAACGCTCATGACACCCTCCTTGAAAACTTGCCAGCCCCTTGTATCGCGTGCCTCATTTTAACGTAGTTTTAAGATTTTGCAAATTACGGTTTTGCGAGGTCGTGGACGGTTTGGCCGATCGTTTCGAAGAGCTGATCGTCTGATTGAGCGATGAAGACGTCACGAAGACGATTATCGAAAGTGACGGTGATCTTCTCTCCGACGAGGTCTCGATCGAAGCCAACAAGATGTGCCTCCAGGACCCGACTATTATCGGAAGTATTCGATGGAGTCCCGACAAATATTCCCGCGCGATACGTCTGCCCATCCTGGGTCGTGACCGTGCCGCGGTAGACGCCGTCGCCGATGATCCGAAATCCCACCGGGTCTTTGAGATTGGCGGTCGGTATCCCATGTTGCTTACCGATACCACGACTCTTTGCGACTTCCCCCGTAAGGCTATATGATCGACCCAGCAGTTCTTTTGCGAGGCACACATCACCAGAAATGAGAGCACGTCGGATTGCCGATGAACTGATCTTCTCCCCGTCTGTTCTCTGAAGAGAGAACATGTGAGTCTCAAATCCATGCACTTTACCTAATGCGGATAGCTCCTCGGCTCCGGCATGTGCCTCTTTACCGAACCGGAAATCCTCGCCGACCCAGACGTTGTTCGGAGCGACTCGTGTCAATAGTTCGCGC
>WRDL01000013.1 GCA_009784095.1 Coriobacteriia bacterium
AAGACGTTGCCGATCCTGCTGGGCAAGGAGCTCAGCGTTCGGATGATCGTATGGTCGTCGTTTCTCTCGCTCGTCATCATCGCGCTTATCGGAGGAGTTCATTTTCGAGCGGGATTGATCGCGTTCGCACTCTTCGCGTATCCTCTCATAAAGAATCTCGCCTTCTTGGCGCGCGACCCCTACAGCATCGATTCGCGCAGCGCCGTCATGAAGGCCGGCGCTAAACAGGTCGCACTCTCGATCGCGCTGCTGATCGCAGTCGTTTTGCTCAGTATCCTCTACTCACGGATGGGAAACACTTATGTCATCTGACACTCCGATCACCGCCCACACCGCCACTGCGGCGCAAAAGGAAGAACATGTGTATGAGGTGTTCGAGTCGATCAGTGAAGATTATGACAAGATGAACGACGTCATCAGTTTCGGGATGCATCGCTTTTGGAAGCGCTCGCTCATCGAGGATCTGACCGCGCATCGGTGCGACTCGATCTTGGATGTGGCAAGCGGTACGGGAGATATCGCAATTTGGATCGCGCGTGAGAATCCCCAGGCGCACATCGTTGCGAGCGATTTTTCCGGACAGATGCTCAGCGTCGCCCAGCGTCGCATCGATGAGGAAGGATTGACCAATATCGAAGTCAGTCTGCAAAATGCGATGGAGATGAGCTTTGATGACGACACCTTCGACGCGAGTGTGGTCTCGTTCGGGTTGCGCAATATGCCCAGCTACGAGCAAGTACTGCGCGAGATGATGCGCGTGGTCAAGTCAGGGGGATATGTCTACTGTTTGGATTCGTCCTTTCCCACCAACCGGTTCATCCGACCCTTCTTCAAACTCTACTTCAAATATCTCATGCCGCTGATGGGGCGCCTGTTCGTCGATGCGCGTGCCGAATACACCTGGCTTTACGATTCGACCGAGGCGTTCTTGACCAAACGAGAACTTGCGGATCTGATGCGTGCCGTGGGACTCGAGGATATCTCGATCAAGAGCCATCTGTTCGGTTCAGCGGCCCGGCATCGCGGAAGAAAACCCTAAGTGAGACAGTAGGATCGGTTCCTTTTGAGACGGTAGGGTCGGCTCCTTTTGTCACATGGGGTGAAAAAGAGAAGGTCTGGATGATCCAGACCTTCTTTTGTGACAAAAGGAACCGATCCTACCGTCTCACTGTCTCAGTACACCAGATCAGCGAAGTCGACGCTCTTCTCCAGATACCCTTTGTCGACCATCCAGTTCACGACCTCTTCGAACTGAGATTGCGAGGGGGTCGCGGAGAGCGGGTAGGTACGGATCATATAGCTTGCCTGCAGGGGCTCAGGAAGGTTTGCCACCTCGATCAAGAGCTCACGATATGAATCAGGATTCTCATTGATGCTGGCGACACCCTCGTCCCACGCCTTGAGCAGCGCGGTCACGGTCTGGTCCGCACCGTCCTTGGTCAAGAAACCGTCGCGGAACACGAGGACCGTCGAGGAATAGCCCGACGCTGCTGCCTGGTCGAGCAGAGGGATCGCACCTTGCTGCTCGGCGAGTTGAAAGAGCGTCCAGGGCAGACTTGCGGCTTTGACCTGGTCACTCATCAGCATCTCAAGACGGACCGGAAGTTTCTCGATGCTCTCGAACACGATCTCGTCGGCATCAAAACCGACGTCGGTCAGAGCACGATCGACGATGAACTCGAGAATGGTCGGAGATGAGCAGCCGATCGGCACGCCTTTGAGCTGTGAGAGTTCGGTGATGCCCGATCCGGGACTTGCAAGGATCCCGGCAGGTGCGGTCTGCATCGTGGTCACCGCGCGCGCTCCCTCGGTAGCGGTCAACTGTGTTGCGACGACCATGTCGGTCATGAGCGCGTCGATCTCGCCGGCGGTCATCGCTGCGCGTGATTCCATCGGAGACTGGAACGTAATGATCTCGACATCAAGACCCGCGTCACTGAGAAAGCCCTCTGCCTGGGCGACCCAAAGGGGAAGTAGATCATCGGTCGCAAGCGTGCCGACCTTGACCGGGAGGAATCCTGTCGCTTCGGCGTTAGTATCGGCGGTGCTTTGAGCACCGGTAAGATCCTCGGTACCATCGCTCCCACAACCTACCGCAAAGAGCGCGAAGGTGGCAATCAACATGACGATCAACACTGATTTGAACACGTTATTCATTCTTTTTACTCCAATCACTTTCTCATAACTGGCATTGATGACATGACCGGAATGTGGTCAAGTAAAAAGAATAGCTGAATCTGACTGATTAGTCAAAAACGCACGCGGTGGTCATTGTATGTCAGTGTGATGGGGTGACCTCAACCCCGAAGAACTTAACTCGGTACGCAGTGGTGGTGTCGATCCAGATGATGTTGAGCCTTCTATCGAGCAGGACGTCAACCGATAAAATAGCCTTCGACATTCTTCTTCCAGGTATCGAGCGAGCTATGGATCACCCGTCCGAGGAACCCCTCTCTGACCTTAGCGAGCGCCGGTGAGCGCTTGACCGCCATCGCATACCGGCGGTTCTCGGGTAAGCCGAGTTTCTCCTCAGGCATGCTGATGACATCACGCGCGTAATCGACCGCCTCCATCGCGCGGTTCAGCCGCCCCGCGAACGCATCGGCGCCCCCGTCGCAGCGATAGACGAATGTGGCAGCGCTCTCACTTTCGGGTACCGCGAACTCGACCGCGCATACCGACTTGTCCTTTGAGGGCGCGACCACGTAGAACACATAGGGAGAGATCTCTTCGGCTTCTGCATCCCCTCCCATAAGGTTCTCGATAACATCCCCGGCCACTCCCGATACCAGTCCTCCCAGCATACCTCCCAGTTCGGCCGGTAGCTCAATGGGGAGAGCACTCTGTTCCGCATCCGCCTCGTCGACCTCGTTCTTGATGAAACCGATATACATTGAAGCGGGATCGCTGATCTCTTTGAGCGCTTCATAATACTCGGCCGAGCGACTCTTGGCGATACCCTCTTCTGCCGCCGCGATCAGTGACGGCGCGATCGCCTCGATCGACGCGCGCGACGTGGCCGCACCACCGGGCATGAGTTTGGCAAGTTGGGTGGCCTGGGACGCGCTCAGGGTGGGGTCGATCTCTTGGATCATCGCCTGAGTCTTCTCGCGCAGCGCTTTGGTCTGCTTGATCACCGCGCCCTCGAACGGATCGGTCTCGTGTCCCAGCTTCGAGAAGGTATATTCGTCATCGTCGACGCGATGGGTCAGTGCGAAATCCCCCTTGTCCAAACCGGTCAAAAAGTGCAGTGGCACACGCCGCGCACCGAGGTCGGGCGGCAGCACGCAGACACAGTTCTCGAACACTTGGATGGGTGCCTGGCCACTTGCCTCGACGCCCTCTTCACGATAGTGGTAGCCGCCCTCGCTGGTGATCAACGGCGCACCGGTGGTGAACAGAGCCTTCAGAACCGCTTTGTTGTATGCCGCGAGCAGCTCGCGGTAGAACGGCTGACCCCAGTTGCCCATTTTCGAGAAAGTGAACCGATCGGTATCGGTGAGGACGATGACCTCGTAATCGATAAATGCCAGTTCGTTGATCTCGGCATAGGGAATATCGACTGTATCGAGCAAAGATGCTATCAAGAGACTTTCATCGGTCAGCTTGAGCGTGACCTCTCCGGTCAGCGCGAACGAAGCGACTTGCGCCTTGTAATCGAGAACATCGTTACCTTGAGCAGTTGCATCCATCACTTCCCCTTTCACCGAAGCAGTGTGTTCACGCTAGAAGTTGAGCTGTTCCTCTCCTACGACCGGCAGCGTCCCTCTATTATCCTTGATCGGGCAACGCCCATCTCATCCTTGATCGAGCAGCGTCCGTCCTACATGGGTCTTTCGAGTAGAACTATCCGAGCGCGGTCCCACACCCACCGCAGAACTTCGTTCCCGGAGGATTCTCATTGCCACAGCTGGGACAGTTGGCAGATGCCGGGGCTGTCATGGAGGTGCCGCAGTTGTTGCAGAAGCTGACCGCCTGCGCGTTCTGCGCTCCGCATTTCGGACAGACATTGAGCGCGAGTGAGGCACCGCAGTTGTTGCAGAACTTGCCGGTCCCTGCAGGCTTGCCACACTGCTGGCAGATCGTGGTCTTGCTCTCGAGATCACCTTGCCACACGGTGGCGTTCTGCGCTTTCTCTTCGATATTGCGCTTCATCGCCTCGGCACGCGCTTTGGCGACCGCGACCTCTTGGCGCGGCGCGCAGTTGATGCACATGCCCTCATCTTCGTTCCAGTCGGTATCGCACACGTACTGCTGACAGGCGGGACAACGATGGAAGTGGCGCTCGGCCTCGTTGATCGCCATCTGGAACGCTTTCTCGTGCTCCTTTTGCCACTCGGGGCTTGCGTTGGAGAATCTGTCTCCCAGGATATCTCCCGCGCGGTCCGCTGCCCAACCTGCGTTACCGAGCAGACCACTACCCAGGCTTCCCAGAACGCTTGCTCCTTGGCTCAGGGCGCGGATCCCCTTGCCCTTTTTATAGGTCTCACTCTCGATGAAGCTGGACTTGAAACCATCACCGCAGCAATCGCAGTAGAAGGTGAATTGAAAGCCCGCTTCGGTCGAGTTGTCTTCGTAGTTACGGGTAAATGCTTGCATGATCGTCCTCCTATTTGTGCAGCTTCTTGCCGCATTCACTACATTTGGTCAGCGCGTAGAACTGGTCCTTGCCACAGCGCGAGTTGGGGCATGTCACCATCAGAGATCCGCCGCAGCTCTGGCACGTGGTCCTCCCGGTGAATGTCGGTTTCCCGCATGAGGGACAGTTGACACGCAACGGCTTTCCGCAGGTCGCGCAGACGTTCTCGAATTCTGTAACCTGTCGCTTGCAGTACGGACAATGGTACGAGAAGGGAGTGGAGGTCCCGCATCCCGGGCAGTATTCCACGTTCCCATCGACGAAAGCACCACATTGGATACAGGGTTTCTTATACGATGCCATGACTATCCTCCTTGAGCCGCGCCGCATGCTCCGCAAAAGCGCGTCCCGGGTTCGAGTTCGACTCCACACGCGTTACAGGTCTTCACACCAAGCGCGCTTCCACATTCTTGGCAGAACTTCACGCCCTCAGGGTTCTTGGACCCGCAGCCGGGGCAACGCCCCACCGCATCCTCAGCCGCTTGAGCGGCTTGCGCTTGCTCGGCAGCCTGTTGGGCTTCGTCAAGCTCCGCTTGCGCCGAGGCGATATTCTGTTGAATGAGTTTGAGTTTATCTGCTTGAGGATATGAACCCGGGGATGCTTCGAACGCGGTACGTCCGATCTCGGCGAGCAACTCGGTCTCCTGCTTTTTCAGATCGGCCAGAGCGCTCGATGATTGAAGTAGTTTACCTTCAGGTGAATCCTGTGGCACGACGCTTTTCGCGATACCACCGACAAGGTCTCCCAGCGCGCCCAATCCACCGAATAGATCATTAGCCATGGGCAATGCTCCTTTCTCATGCGAGTTTTGTTGTCACACAAACTCACGCTAGCCAAGCCGTACGACA
The DNA here is from genome assembly GCA_009784095.1 of Coriobacteriia bacterium. Taxonomy (GTDB): domain Bacteria; phylum Actinomycetota; class Coriobacteriia; order WRKU01; family WRKU01; genus WRDL01. Next base: position 5,489 of record WRDL01000013.1, read on the forward strand.
AGGTGTCGCCGCAGAGCTAAAGTCTCCTCTATCATAGCAAAACAGAACACTATATATAAGTGGAAGAACGAGACCGTTCACATACGCTTCTGTGCTGTCGATCGCTTGATCTGCGCGATCACGCCGTCAGCGAGTACACCCACATCGAGCGAATCACGATTCTCTTGAGTGACCTCGATCTTGGGGACCGCAGCATCCATGAATCCCTCAACGATCAAAGCATCGCATCCGCGGCGCACCGCTTCTTCGACCAGCTCGTCGAGCGTCACACGCTCATCGGTCTGATGGGCCGCCAACCACCCGCCGGGGGTGGCCAGCACCGAGGTCTGCGCTCCCGCTTTTTGATGGTGCCACGAATCCTCGCTCGGTTTATCCAACTCCAGCTCGTGGAGATGTCCTTTGACCGACATGACACGCGCACCACGGTCGCTCAGCTCGGCGATCAGGTCGGCAACGAGCTTGGTCTTGCCACTATTGCTCTTGCCATAGAACGCAAGGACCGGAACAGGATAGTTTTCAGGATCGGTCACGACCGATGCGCTCTAGAAGCAACCCAACGAGCAGTTCTTGACGCGGATCTCGGCGACGTTACACGCCGCGCCGAGGACCTGGTAGGGTACTTCGAGCTCCTCGGCAAGGTTGCGCGCCGCTGCGCAGGTGATCTCACCGTCGACCGCACGATCCAGTACTTCATCTTTGATCTCGGGTGTGACCGCATCGAACCATCTTGGATCGAGCTCATTTTTCTGACTCATAGTTCCACTCCTTCGTCGACATCAAGCCGGATACAGTCCACCTCGGTACCGGCAGGTACCGGGCTAAATCCCTCGGGTAACACGATGAATGCATTGCCTTCATGAACAGATCTGAGCAGCGCCGAGGACTGGTCGCCCTCGACGGTACATTCGAGATCGCCGCCATCCCCACGTCGTACGGTACCGCGCAAGAAGTAACGTCGATCCTGATGTTTCTTCGCATCGTGGGTTATACGCGCGTGTATCACCGGACGAGTCAACTCGGTATGGCCCTGCATCTTGCGCAGTGCCGGACGAACGAACATCTCGAAACCCACATAAGACGAGGTCGGATTGCCCGGTAGCCCGAAGAAAGGGGTCTCTTTGATGACCCCCATTGTTTGGGGCCTACCCGGACGCATATTCACCTTGCAGTGATACGGTGTGCCGATATCTTCAAGCACCGGTTTGACGAAGTCGAAGTCACCACCGGAGACACCACCACTGGTCACGACGAAATCACACTCTTGAGCTGCGCGAGTAAGTGCCTCTTTGGTCGCCTCGTAGGTGTCTTCTATACCGGGATAGTCGATGGGGATACCACCGGCTGCGATGATCTGGGCGCCGAGCGAGTACGAATTGGAGTTACGGATCTGACCGGGGCCCGGCACGGTATGGGCATCGACGAGCTCGCTGCCGGTCGAGACTACCGCGACTCGTGGCCGACGATAGACCTGTACCGTGGGATGCCCTGTCGCGGAAAGCAGACCGATACCGGCAGGACCCAGGATCTCCCCGGCGTGCAGAGCGATCTGACCTGCCGCGACTTCCTTGCCCCTACGACGGATATTCTTGCCCGAGATCGCAGGTGCGGTGAACGAGATGATCGACCCGATACCACCTTCACCCGATACGGTGCAGGAATCCTCGATCTTGATGACGCTGTCGGCACCGGCAGGCACCGCCGCGCCGGTCATAATGCGGGCAGTCGTTACGGACTCGATGGCCCTCTCGAGATGATCCCCCGCTCCGATATGGGCGATGACACCCAGCTCGACCGGGTCCGCCTCGGTGGCTTTCGCAAGGTCAAGCGTGCGGACAGCGAACCCGTCCATCGCGCTGTGGTCGAAGGGGGCTACATCGATATCGCTTACCGCGTCTTCGGCGAGAACGCGTCCCAGTGCGTCGCGCAGATCGATCTCCTCGACGTCAAGGACCGGACTGACGTCGAGCAATTGCCGGCGCGCGTCTTCCACCGATGCATATTCGCGGGGATACTCACTCATGGATCTTTCATCCTTACTTGTCTCGTTCGCATTGTTGTTGGTCATACAATTCGAAGACGCTATCCAGTATAAGCAAAAGTCCGCAATGCGGGGTAAGCGATCAGGTGAATCGTGTATAAGAAGGTGGCGAGTGGTCGATTTGGGGTCATGCTACCATAGAGAATATGAAAGAGAGAACTTCGATAATATATGCCAACAACGCGACGACCTCTTGGCCAAAACCTACAGGGGTCGCCGAAGCGATGGTGCATGCTCTTGACTGCAAGGGCTCTGCAAATCGTGGTGGTGGCCAAAGCTCGGTCGAGGTCGAGCATCTCATGCAACACGCACGTGCGGTATGCGCGCGATATCTGGGAGTGACCGATCTCGACAATCTCATGTTCGTTCCCAGCGCCACGCATGGACTCAATATGGTGCTCCAGGGATACCTCAAGCCCGGCGACGCGGTCATCGTCGCGCGTGCCGAGCATAATGCGGTATTGCGTCCTCTCTTCGCACTGCAGCAAAAGGGGATCGAGCTCGTGTGGGTGCCTATGGCACCCGGCGGCTATATCGATCTGGCAGAGCTTGAGGAGTTGCTCAAGATCGGAGAAGAACAGGGGCGTTCCTTCAAAGCGGTCATCTGCCGTCACGGCTCGAATGCGTCGGGGGCACTGCAGCCCCTTGGAGATGTTGTGTTGCTCGCCCATCAATACGGCGCGGTCGCGATATCGGACGGCGCTCAGGTCGCCGGTCATGTCCCGGTCAATCTTGAGCAGCTCGAAGTCGACGCATGGGTGTGTTCCGGGCATAAGGGGCTTTTGGGTCCCAAAGGCATCGGGCTCATGTATCTGGCTCCTCAGTTCGATCTGGATATCACAGTCTGGGGCGGCACCGGTTATGGTGATGCGGACTACCTGTGCGAGGACCACATCCGCCCGATCTGCTATGAGGTCGGCACCGAACCGCTACCGGCGGTCTGCGGTCTCCAAGCGGGGATCGAATGGCTCGAGATGCATCCTGATGCGTACAAGCACACTGACCGGCTGGGCACCGAGCTGCGTCGTCGCCTCGCCGGGATCGAGGGTATCAGGGTACTCGGTCCGACCGAGAACACACCTCACCTACCTTTGGTCCCGTTCGTGTGCGAACATATCCCCCCGAAGGTCTTTGGCGTAGCGCTCGAACAGAAGTATGGCATCATTTCACGCACCGGTATGCACTGTTCGCCGGATGCGGCAAAAGTTCTTGGGGCCTATCCCGAAGGCTCGGTCCGCCTCAGTCTGGGACCATTTAATACAGCCGAAGAGATCGATGCGATCGTCGCGGCCGTTACCGAGATCGCCGCGACCCGATAAGCGTCTGGGTAATGGGACTGGAGAGACAATAGGGTCGGTTCATTTTGTCATGGGACGGTAGGGTGAGACAGTAGGGTCGGTTCCCTTTGTCACAAAAAAAGAACAGTGGGGTTCGCCTCTTTTTCTTTAGAAGTGTGACAAAAGGAGCCGACCCTACTGTCTCACTAACTCTTTGCTCATGTGGGTATGGGGGATGTTGGTCAGCGGGCTGATGTATTCGGGACCCACCTTCGTATAACCGCATTTGTGATAGAAGTCGTATGCTTCGCAGCGTGCCGCCACTCCCACGCGGGTCACGCCTAACTCACGTAGGCGATCTTCGGCGGTACACATCAACGCAGATCCGATCCCGCGACCACGCTGACCGGGGGCGACCACCACCTGGCGCAATCTCCGCTCTCCTGCACTTATTAGAGGAACAGGATGCCCGGACGTGTCCCTGTCGGGCGGCATGATGCGCGTGGTCCCCAAAAGTTCACCGTTGTCATCTCGCATAACGATGAACTCGCCACCGTCATCACCACTGAGCCAGTCGCTCTCTTGAGCGACTCCCCAGGGTTCATAGAGATGATAGTAGAGAAGATCCTTCACATCTCGCTCGATCTCCGTTACCGGCATTGATTCGAACTGCACCGCTGCTACCCTGCGTTCAGATCCCTTAGGGTGACCGGCAATGATGCTCCGGGAGCGGTGTAGCGCTGCTTGAAGGCGTTCTTCTCGACCATGCCGAGGACCCGCTCGACGTCTACCTGATCGAGGCCGAGTCCGAGAAGTTCATCTTCACCAAGACCGAGATCGTGATGGAAGAGCACCGCGTCGAGAATTTGATACGAACCCAGCTCTTCCTCATCGGTCTGATCGGAAGCCAGCTCGGCGCTGGGGGCCTTGTCGAGGATGTTACCGGGGATGATGGGCTCCTGCGCATTGCGATAGCGCGCCAACTCGTAGACCCATTGTTTGTAGAGTGGGGCCAGAGGCGCGAACGCACCGACCATATCGCCATGTAATGTGGTGTAGCCCACCAGCGTCTCGCTGCGATTCCCGGTGGTCAGTACCAGCCATCCATAGGCGTTGGAGAACGCCAGAAGGATGTTTGCCCTGATACGCGCCTGTAGGTTCTGTCTCGTCAGCGACGAGTACCGCTCTTCCATCGCACATATGAGACTCGCATCGTATTGCTCCATGATCGTCTCGATGGGTATGGTGAGTACCTCGATGGCGAGATTGTACGCAAGTTCAAGTGCATCGGTCCTGCTCGCCTCAGTGGTAAAGGGTGAGGGCATGATGATGCCACGCACCCGTTCGGGGCCGAACGCATCGACCGCGAGCGCGGCGACGAGCGCACTATCGATCCCACCCGAGATTCCGAGTACGACGTCGGTAAAACCCGCCTCGGCAACGAAATCACGCAATTGATCGCACAAGGAATCGTAGACGACTCCGACACGGTCGGCGAGAAGAGGGAGCGGTGTATGTCCGGCTGTCACTTCATCGATCACCATGAGCAACCTCGCTCCCTCTTCCTTTAGTTCCCTTTACTCGGTATGCTCACCGAGGACGGTCCCGCTCGCAAAGTCATAATCGACCAGATCGCCTTTGTTATACCGATCATATGAGGCGAGATCGAGGAATCCGTGACCACTGAGATTGAACAGGATCACGCGACTCTCGCCCGCCTCGGCTGCAGCCTTGGCTTCAGCGACCGCCCCGGCGATCGCATGGCTGGACTCCGGTGCCGGAAGGTGTGCCTCGGCACGCGCAAAAATCATCGCGGCATCGAAACAATCGTTCTGATAGACCGACATCGCTTCGATCTCCCCGGCCCTGACCAGCGCAGAGACCAACGGTGAGTCACCATGGTAGCGCAGGCCGCCGGCATGTATGCCCGGCGGGATGAAATCATGCCCCAGCGTGTACATCTGCATTTGCGGGGTCAATCCTGCCTCGTCACCGAAGTCGTAGCGATAGTCTCCGGCGGTCAGCGTCGGACAGGCTTTGGGCTCGACCGCCACGATACGCGTGTTGGTCTTGCCATCGAGACGACGACGATAATACGGAAATCCGATACCGGCGAGATTCGAGCCACCACCACAACACGCGATGACCACATCGGGTTCTACGCCGGCCATCTCCATTTGCAAGATAGCCTCTTCTCCGATGATCGACTGATGGATGCAGACGTGGTTGAGCACGCTACCCAACGAATAGTTGATATCGGGGTTGGCCGCGGCGATCTCGACGGCCTCAGAGATCGCGATACCCAACGATCCGAGCGAGTCGGGGTCTTCAGCAAGCACACGACGGCCGACCTCGGTCAGCGTCGTGGGACTGCGATGCACTTTTGCACCGAAACTCTCCATGAAGATCCGACGATACGGTTTTTGATCGTAGCTGATAGCGACCATGAATACGTCGATATCCATATTCATCTGCGAGCCCGCCATCGAAAGCGCGCTGCCCCACTGGCCAGCTCCCGTCTCAGTCGTCAGTTTCGAGATACCTGCCTTCTTGTTGTAATAGATCTGCGGGATCGCGGTATTGGCCTTGTGCGATCCGCTCGCGTTGATACCCTCGTACTTATAGTAGATCTGTACATCGTCAGGCAGCCCCAGCGCCTTCTCGAACATCCGCGCTCGCGAGAGCGGGGACGGACGATAGGTCCTCAAGATGTCGAGAACCGGGCCGGGGATATCGATATAGCGCTCACGTGACATTTCCTGCTCGACGATGTCGGGCGGAAAGATGGCGAGCAGTGCCTCAGGGGAAAGGGGGTTGCCAGCCGGGTCGAGTGGTGGACCCAATTGCTCAGGCAGATCGACTTGAACGTTATACCAAGCCGTCGGCATCTCCTTTTCTGGTAGCACGAAACGATACTGTTCTGACATGATCCCTCTCCTTTCTAAAAACGATTCTCCAATTCTATAGCGAGCTCGTTGGGTGAAATATCCCAACGAGCGCACATCACCAGTATATGGTAGAGCAAATCACCGATTTCGTATACCAGATGATCGTGCCCGGTCCCATATTCAGATACGCCCTCTCCGCCAAGGGATCGAGCAGCCTCGTACTCCTTGGCGGCCATGATCACCTCCGCGGCTTCTTCGGCGATCTTCTTGTTGATCTTATCGGGTGAGGCGTTGAGTAATTCTGCCGTGTAGCTCGAACCGTCGGTCAGCGTCGCCGCGTGGGCTTTTCGCTGCTCGATCGTCTCCCACAGCTGTGATATTACCGGTCCGAACTTCTCACTATCCACGCTTGGCGCCTTTTTGTTTGCCGAGTGGGAATGTACGATAGAAGCACGAGTGTTGTCCGGTATGGCACGCGGCGTGATTGCCTCCGAGATCGCACATGATCAACAGCGTATCGCCGTCACAGTCATATGCCACCTCTTGCGCGCGCAAGGTATTACCGCTCTCCTCACCCTTTCGCCAGTACTTCTGCCTCGAGCGTGAGAAGAACCATACGTCACCGCTCTCGATGGTACGGTTCAGCGCTTCTTTATCCATCCACGCGACCATCAACACCTTGCCGTCGAGCACGTCGACAATGACCGCGGGGATCAGACCTTGCTCATCGAAGATGAGTTGATCGACCGTCAGGTCGTTGACTTCGCGATCAGGTCCACTTACTGTTGCTTTTGTTTGATCCAGACTCATGTTCCTACAACCTCCCCATCGATAAGCACCGGGATCCCGGCGCTGGCCAGTGCGCGTTTTACCTCTTCGATACTGAACGTACCGAAGTGAAATACCGAAGCAGCGAGTACCGCATCGGCCTCTCCCTCGACGATCGCTTCGACGAAGTGCTCAAGCTTGCCGGCTCCGCCGCTCGCGACGGTCGGAAGACCTGACGCGCGCGCGACCGCGCGAGTCAGCGGTATATCGTATCCGTCCTGAACGCCGTCGCAGTCCATGCTGGTGACCAGTATCTCTCCAGCGCCACGATCAGCGACCTCTTTGGCCCACTCTTGCGCGTCAAGACCGGTACCGGTCTGACCACCGTTGATCATGACCTCCCAGCGATCCTGCGCGTCCTCGAATCGGCGCGCGTCGATAGCAACGATAAGCCGCTCGGAGCCGTACTTCTCAACGATCCGATCGATCAGATCGGGGTCGTTGACGACAGCTGAGTTCAGCGAGACCTTATCGGCGCCTGCCTCGATCATCCGCGTCATATCATTGAGCGAGTGCATGCCACCGCCGACGATGAACGGAGCCGAGACCTTCTTCGAGGTCGCAGAGGCGACATCGAGCATGGTGGGGCGATCCTCGGTCGTTGCGGTGATGTCGAGGAAGACGACTTGGTCGGCCCCTTCCCTATCGTAGGCGGCCGCCATCTCGGCCGGGTCGCCCGCATCTTTGAGATCGATGAAATTGATCCCCTTTACCACACGCCCGTCTTTGACATCAAGACAGGGTATTACTCTTCGGTAGTCCATCAATGTCTCCTTTATTGCTCCTCAATATCAGGCACGAGTGCCGTCAAGTGTCCCTATAGCATCGCTGAGCGAAAAGTTGTCTTCATAGAGTGCACGTCCGACGATAACGCCTTCGGCAACCGTTTCACCGAGCTGGCGCACCGCCGCGATATCGTCGAGTCCGGTGACACCGCCGCTCACGATGACGGGAAAACCCGCCGCCTCGGCGATGCGCCGGTATGCCGCGGCATCGATGCCGGATTGCGCGCCGTCGCGTCTGATGTCGGTGTAGACCAGGTGTTTGATGCCCACATCGCTCAGATCGCCGACGAGCTGAGCGGCGTTGACTTCGCTGCCCTCGCACCATCCCTCGATCGCGACCATGCCGTCACGCGCATCGATCCCGGCGACCAGGTGATCCGGACCGATCTCTTGCGCGATCTGACTGACAAGTTCACAGCTCGTGATGAGCGCAGTGCCCAAGATAACACGGGACACTCCCGCTTCGACCAGACGTTGTGCGGTCTCGAGCGTGCGGATACCGCCACCTACCTGCACCAACAGATCGGGAAATGCCCGGGTGACCGCCGCGATGTGTTCAAGGTTGACCGATCGCCCGCTGCGCGCGCCGTCGAGATCGACCATATGGAGCCATTTCGCTCCTTGGTCGACCCACATGCCTGCCTGCGCGACTATATCATCGTTATAGACGGTGACCTGGTCATAGTCGCCCTGGAAAAGGCGGACCGCTTTACCGTCGAGCATATCGATTGCGGGAAAGACATACATTAGAGTGCTCCCTTCGTTGAGGGCACACCGCTGACGCGCGGATCGATCGTAAGCGCGATGCGCAACGCGCGCGCGACCGCTTTGAATGCCGCTTCGATCAGGTGGTGTGCGTTGTTCCCAGCAAAACTTTTAATATGGAGGGTGACCCCTGCTTCGCGCGCGAACGCGACGAAGAACTCTTGCGCCAGGGTCGTATCGAACGTACCGATGATCTCGATGGGAACATCGACCGCATAATAGCATTGGCCTCGACCGCTGATATCGATCGCGGCCAGCACCAGCGCCTCGTCCATCGGCATAAAGGAATGTCCGAATCGTGTGATCCCCGCTTTGTCCTCCAGAATCTTGGCGAGCGCTTGACCAAATACGATGCCGACATCCTCGACAGTGTGGTGCGCGTCGACCTCGACGTCGCCTTTGGCCTCGACCGTCAGGTTGAAGCCGGCGTGTCGTCCCAGTGCGTCGAGCATATGGTCGAAGAAAGGCACCTCGGTCGAGACATCGACCACACCGGAGCCATCGACGTTGAGCATCAGCATGATGTTCGTCTCGTTCGTCTCGCGCTTGACGGTCGCCACCCTCATGAAGAGAACCTCATGTTGACCGCCTCTTTATGCGCCCAGAAGCCTTCTGCATCCGCGATCTTCTCGATCGCATGTTGATCGCGCTTGAGACCTTTGCGCGTATAGCTCAAGATACTCGTCTTCTTGAGAAAATCCTCGGTGGTCAGTGGTGAGGAGAATCGCGCAGTGCCCTCGGTCGGCAACACATGATTGGGACCGGCGACATAATCGCCGGCGCTCTCAGGTGTCCAAGCACCGACGAATATCGCGCCGGCATGAGAGAGGGCTTCGGCGACATCGAGTGCGTTATCGGTCATGATCTCGAGATGTTCGGGTGCGATCACATCGCTTGCCGCGATCGCGTCCTCGATCGTCTCACAGATCACGCACAGACTGTTATCGGTGAGCGCCGCGCGTGTTATCTCTTCGCGTGTTGAGTTCGGTAGAAGCTTATCGAGCTCCTCGGAGACGATTCCCGGAAGCGTTGGGTCGGTCGTGACCAGATAGGTCGCTGCGCGCACATCGTGCTCGGCCTGCGCCATCAGATCGATCGCTATCAAACGCGGATCGGCATCCTCATCGGCAAGTACCAGGACTTCTGAGGGTCCGGCGATCATGTCGATACCGACATCCCCGTCCACATAGCGCTTGGCGGCAGCAACATAGGCATTTCCGGGTCCGACGATCTTGTCGACCGCATCGACGGTCTCGGTCCCATAGGCGAGAGCGCCGATCGCCTGGGCCCCGCCGATCTTATAGATATCATCGACCCCTGCGATATCGGCGGCGACCAACGTCGCCGCGTTGACCGTACCGTCAGATGACGGCGGGGTAGCCATCGCAATATGCTTGACGTTGGCAACGTGTGCCGGTAAGACATTCATCAGCACCGAGGAAGGATAAGGAGCGGTCCCGCCGGGAACATAGACCCCGACACGCTCGATAGGTGTGATCTTCTTACCAAGTACCACCCCTTCATCGTCGGTGATCGTCCAGCTCTCCGATACATGCTGTGAGTGAAAATCGCGTATCCGGTCCGCCGCGTAGCGTAGTGCCTCGACGAGTTCGTCATCGACCTGCTTATATGCTTGGGCGATCTCGAATTCGCTCACCCGGATATCATCGAGAGCGGCTCCATCGTAGCGCTCGGTATACTCCAGGAGCGCCTTGTCGCCTCGCAGGCATACCTCATCCACGATCTGGGCCGCGCCGTCAGCGATCTCTGCCGAGATGCCACCCGATCGAGCGAGAAGCTCGGGGGTCAGGAGCTGACCGGGCTCTAATCTTATTTCTCTTAACATCACGTCTTCCTCACTGATCGAACGCTCGATTATCGATGGGTGTACGTACGTTCATTATACGTTACGTATCTAGGGATGGAGTTGGTCCGCGAGAGCGAATATGCGAGGATCGAGTCGCGCGCTCGCCGGATTTGCGACGAACCACGATGATGAGGTGGCGATATCCTCAAGCGCCACCAAATTGTTCTCCTTAAGCGTCGTACCTGTCGAAACGATATCGACGATGACATCAGCGATGCCCACCAGTGGGGCGATCTCTACATTCCCATTGAGTTTGACGAGCTCGATCTGGATGCCGCGCTCGTCGAAGAAGCGTTGCGTGATGCGTGGGTAGGTCGTCGCGACACGAACGACCCCTTGATCGAGCGCGCGCTGCGCGAGCGTGCGGGTATCATCGGCGGGGGTCGCGACGACGAACTTGCAGGCGCCATATCCGAGGTCGGCGAGTTGGAGGACATCGAAGTCCGCCTCCATGAAGATATCGCGCCCCCCGATCCCGCAGTCGACCACACCGCTCGCCACATAGAGCGCGACATCGGTCGGCTTGGCGATCACATAGATCACCTCGTCGGTCTCGAAGACGAGCTGACGACCCGTCTTCTCGAGCGCCGAGGTATCGAGTCCGGCATTGCTCAGCGCGGTGACACTGTCGGCAAAGAGGGTACCTTTCGGGATCGCGATCCGCAGCTTGCCGTGATCTTGCCCCTTTTTCTGTTGCGCATCGAGCGCCTCGATCACCAGCGCAAGGTCGAGTGCAAAGCCCACTGCCGGCAGGTCGCGTCCAAAATCGGCGAGTACGTGGTCGTAGCGTCCCCCTCCACCGAGAGCTGAGCCGACACCGGGAGCGAATAGGTCGAAGACCACTCCCGAATAATAGCCTTGAGCCCGCTCGATCGTCTCATCAGCGATGATGTGCGTACGATACGGTTCCTCGTCTATGAGCGCCAGTAATGCATTCATCTGTGCGGGGTCACCGTTGGCGTGGACCTCGAAGCACTCGAGGTCGACCGCGCGCAGCGCATCGATCGCCAGTCGGATGATCTCCGCGTCGGCTTCGATGTCCTCCTCGCCGATCAACTCGACCCCAAGTTGGGTCTTGTGGCGAGAGTGTCCGCGCAGTTGCTCTTGCTCGGTGAAGATGTCGGCGCAGTAGCGCAGACGATAGGGTACCGGTATGTCGGTGAAACGGGTGGCGACCATACGGGCGACCGGGACCGTCAGATCACTGCGCAACGCGACGAGCCGCCCGTCGATATCGCAGAAACGGAATGCGTCGTCGGCACAGCTGTGCAGTCCGGTCTCGATCACATCAAGACCTTCGAGGACGGGTGTTTCAATGAGACCATAACCGGCTCTATCGAAGAGCTGGCCGATCGTATAAGTGAGTTGTTCGCGTCGGGATGCTTCGGCGGGTAAGAAGTCCCTCAACCCGCGCGGAGCACGTAACTCCATTACGGGTTTACCCCCGGACTATGCAGATCGCTCGTACCGAGGGCGGGAGTAAGTTGCCACTCGGAAGAGAATGCATGCTCGAGCCAGTGATAGGAACGAGTGAACTCGATCCAATTCTTGTCGTCCTTGCCTCCGGTCGCTCCCATATCATTGACCACATGGCAACGCCCGCACATACCGGCGCGGAACGAATTGACATTCGTGGTGGTGTTGAGCGCGTCGAGCACCGCTTGACCGGTGATGATCGCATGATCATAGGGTTCAGCGCTGTCAGCCAAGAGATAATCGCCGAGCAATGCACGCGGTCCGGTCGCGCTGTGCGGGAAATCCGAGTCCCCGCCTACCGCAAGTCGCTCTTTGTCGATCGCATAATTCGCGAATCCATAGTGGCAACGCGCGCATCTGGCCTCGGGGTGCAGATCCACGTTGCCGACGGTGAAGGCATCTTGATATTTCGCCGGTAGAGTATTGATCGCGGTGGCGTCGAGCGCTTCGCCTCGAGGGCTTAGACCCGCGCGATGGCAGGTATAGCACTCCATCGCTCCGGTCTTGTCAGCGTAGAGGCCCTGCATCGGTGTGCGGTGAGCAACACCTTGTTTATGAGTGTCCGAGATCGCCTTCGTTCCCTTATCGGTATGGATACTGCCCAAGTAGATATCAGAGACCGTCATGGTCTCCTCCTCGGAGAAAGTATCGTCCTCGAGCGGAACGCGCGCGGGGTTGAACGCGTAATCATGACAGTTCGCGCACCAGATCGAGAGCGTGAACTGATTGACCTCATCGATGCTGTCAGCGCCATACATCTTATGCGCTTCAGCAACGTTGTTCGGCACCGCCTTGTTGAGCGCATCTCCCGCGTCACGCCATCCTTGCGAAGGATTGGCGCGCAGGAACTTGTAGCCGGCAACGCTTGTGGGCGCTTCGGTGTTCTCGAACAGATCGTAAAGATCGGTGGGGAGCCATGCGCTTGCGGCCGAACCATGGACGACATGGCAGGTGCTGCATCCCAGTATTCCGCTATTCTTATTCGTGGAAGCAGGAATTCCCAGTTTTGCACCGAGGAAGTGACCTGAGACGGCGGTCCCGTCGCTGCCGACGCCATCGGCACGACCTCCGGTCGCCTGATAGACCCACACATGCTTGGCTTCTTCGAGGCGTCCTTCCGGCGTTCCGTTGGGAGAAGCGGGAGATCCCAGAATGTGACAGTATGCACAGCCGGTCGAGCTGCGAAGAAGGGCGACGTTCGAGCCCGCTTCGCCACTGACGCCGGCCGCAGATGCACCATGAAGTGAGTGACAGGTGACACATTTCGAGGAGGTAGCGCTATAGCCACCATGCGGATTGACGTCCCAATCGATATCATCGACCGTCGCGCCCGTGAGCACAAAACCGGACTCCCCGGCAAGAGTGCTCAGGGTAACTTCATCGATCCCGTATGCGTAGGTTGCTGAAAAAAGGCAGATGAACAGGCAGATGCACACGATCATGATGGGTGAAGCAAAACGAGTTCTATGTGAAAACAACGTGCTCACGTGATCCTGTCTATCAGAAGCAAACACAGCATCTATATAATACCTTACTCCGTTCGCCTTTTTCAATGATTTCAAGCCAAACAGTTGATAAACTTCGATTGCCAAAGTCAGTGCAACTTTGAATGCATTGTCTCTGGCACAGATCATTTGCCTTGCCTTTCATGTATGGATAGATTGGTATTCGATACGGCGGTCTTCTCGGCGGTCGAAAGGAGAAGGTCATGGATGAGAAGATCGAACCGAAGTATAGAAGAATGAACTTTGACAACCGTATACAACTCCATAAACTGCTTTCGAGCAATGCTACTCTGAGTAGATGCGCGGCCGATCTGGGATACAGTCCCTCGACGATCGCACGCGAGATCAAGCGCAACCGCATAGACAAGAGTGTAAAACGAAACTTCAACAAGCGGCACACCCACCTGTGCATACATCGTTATGGCTGCACGGTAAGAGGACTTTGCATGGGATGCCGGAACAAGAAGTGCTGGAAGTGTCAGGATCGATACTGCCACACGATCTGCACCCTCTATGGGTAGACCGCGTCGAGCTTGCCCACATCGCAAGCCACATCAACTCGGCGCCGCGCGCCTCGCTGGGATCAACCTCACCTCTGGCGCTTGCAGAAGTCGCATTAGGAAAGAAGAAGCTGGAGCTGCTGGGTCTAAGCCTCGTCGAACCGACGAGGTGTGCCTTAGACCCAGCCTGCTTGTCAAGCTCAGGCAGCAATAGCGGCTACTAGCGCTCTGAGCTCTACCCCACTATCTTATACCGCCGCCGACCGCAGTATCATACATATCGGCCAAACCATGGTTTTTGCACTGTCTGTGGCACGAGCGGTTGCAAAGATCTGTCTTGACGTGTCGTACTCTATCCAGCATCAATAGGTCCCGCTCTTCGATCAGTTCGTTTTCGCCATTAAGTTAGCATTGTGAACTGCATTTATGAGTAATGTGCTTGGCACTGCTAGAACTCACTATTTTTTTGCACTGGCTTTTGTTATCGACGTACCGGTGATAAAAGTAACGAGGTCAGCTCTCGGAGCGATCCAAATGTGAGTCGTGTGATGGTCGCATCAATCAACTTCGTTACTCTGCTGATCGACCTACGTGCAGAATATCAGATGCTCCAAGCGGGTACGGTAAATGCATTGGGTTGAAGGGTGACTGGCTCACGCACCATGCATATGAGCGCTCCAACTCCGACATGATAACCAATACCGCCTTTATCAAGTACTTTATCGAGAACTCGGAATGCCTTGATGTCATCACTTTTTGGAGATGCGGTCATCTTTATCTCTATAGGATGCAGGGTAAGGCCTTCGGGGATAAGGAGGTCGATCTCATTTTTCTTATTATCGCGATAATAGTAGAACTGAGGTGAGAGCCCTGCATAGGAAAAACTCTTATAGAGCTCGGCGAATACCCAGGATTCGAAAAAAGCACCGCACATCGTTGATTTCTCTATCGTCTCGCCATTTGGCCATCCCAGTAAGTAGGCACAGAGTCCGGTGTCCATAACATGAAGCTTTGGAGCCTTTCTGATACGCGAGGTGAGGTTTATCGAC
>WRDL01000014.1 GCA_009784095.1 Coriobacteriia bacterium
ACGAACATCCAGAAGAAGTGCGTACCACGCGCAAGACCCATCAGACCTGGAATGAATGGGAAGTGGATATAGAACCCTGAAAGGACCAGGAAGAACATGGCCAACAGGTTGATCCAGTGGGTGAGTATGAAGGTCAAAGGATGTCCTTCTCTTACTGGTTTATGAGCCATTTACTTCACCCCCCATTTGCGAGCAAAAACCGTACCTGTCTTACCGGTCTCCCGTTCAATCACGTGAACGGCGCAACCGATTCAAGGATCGAAGCTGCGCGCGACGCGGGCAGCCATGATCGGACGCTCGATATCATCGATCGGAGTACCGACGAGTGCCTCTTCGAGAGGACCGCGGACACCGTTGTCGTCACGAGGTGACATATCCCAAGTTGAGGGGGTCACGACGTTGTAGTTCTCGATGCGTCCATTCTTGACGTTGACGAAGTGTGCCAGAGCACCACGAGGAGCCTCCCAGAAGCCCGCGCCTTCGCCATCGTGCGAATCGTACTCGGCAAACGTCTTTGCTTCACCGGTCTTGACCGCTTCGACGAGTTCTACGATGTAAGCGATCGTCTGATCGGCGATCAGCTTCGTCTCGAGAACACGAGCGGCGACACGACCGAGCAATGACACGAGCAACGTGGGATCGTCGACCCCAAGCTCACCGAGTGCAAAGTCGATAATACCCTTGATTGCAGGATCTGCTCCGGCGCTCAAATATCCGACGAGCATACGTGAGAGAGGACCGACCTCTGCCGGCTTCTCATCGTAGCGCGGAGCTTTTGCCCACGTGTACTGACCGTCAAGATCGAATGTTGAATCATTCCAACTTGAGATCGCTTGCGTCTCACCATGCTGTGGATGAAGTCCACTCGGTGAGGTATACCATGCATGCTTGACGTACTCTTTGATCTTGGAAGTATCTACCGTATCGACCTTGAGGCCATTATCGACATCGATATAGCCTGCTGGGAAGTAACGGGAGTTCATATCAAGATCCGCATCGTTGAACAGACCGAAGCTGAGGAACTTGCCACAGCCACCGCCGAACTCGAGTGCTGCCGTGTAGAACGGAGCGATAGCGAGAACGTCAGGGATCATCGTACCGTCGACCCATGCCGCGACACGCTTGACGCGATAGAGTACGTCATCAAGTTTCGTTGAATCAGGTACCCATGCGGTTCCGCCGGCGACCGAAGTCATACCATGGGGGAACTTACCGCCGAGCAGTGCCATGACACGTGCGGCCTCTGCCTGCATCTCGAGTGCTTCGAGATAGTGGGCAACTCCGATAAGATGGAGCTCGGCCGGCATGTCGGGGTTGTAAAGCTCGTCAGCTTCCTCCGGATGGGCGACGGGATCGATGCCCCACCAGCCGTTGGAGAATACTGACATGTCGCCACTCTGCACCAGCGCGAGGACGCGCTCTTGCACGGCTGCAAAGTCTGAGATACCGGTGCCCGCCGCTTTGGCAAGGTCGATGGTATCGGAGATATTGGCAGTCAGTGCCTTTGCAGGATTGACGTAGTCGAGTGCCGCGAGAATGTAGAACCACAGGATGTGGCTGTGCAGGTTCTCGGCGCACTCATAGATGTTACGGACCAAGCGGGCACCATTCGGGATCTTGATGCCGTACGCGCTCTCGACAGCCATCGAAGAAGCATGGCCGTGAGAAGTCGGGCATACACCGCAAATACGCTGAGTGACATAGAACGCATCCTCAGGTCTGCGACCTTGCAGGACAGTCTCTACACCACGATACAGAGTACCGGTTGCCCAAGCATCCGTGATCTTACCATTTTCAACAACCGCTTCCACGCGAAGGTGACCTTCAATACGAGTAACGGGATCTAGAACTAGGTTTTCAGCCATTATACGGCACCTCCCTTCTTGGCGTGCTTAGCGTCATACTCTTTACACTCCTCCGTCTTCAGAGTCGCATTCTTACCGATACGGTGTGCGGCTTTCATACCGAAACCGTGAGCGAGCAAAGCTGCACCGGCAATACCGCCGATAGCTGCGGCGCCCACCGCGGGATCGATGCCACCACGGCCGAGGACACCGGCGCCAACACGGCGGAAGCGTCCGCGGAACGGAGCATTTTGATCGACCCAATTCCAGTTAGCACAACCAATGCAAGGTCCGCCTGAATCGACGCACCATGAAACGCTGTTGTTCCAGCGGATCATCGGGCAGCGACGATAGGTCTGGGGGCCTTTGCATCCGACAGGATAGAGGCAGTAACCAAGCGCCTCTTCTTCGCTACCGAATTCGTAGACGAACTCGCCGTTCTCAAAGTGACCACGACGTGGGCAGTTGTCGTGAATGGTCGAGCCATACAGCCACTTGGGACGACCGAGCGAGTCGAGACGAGCAACGATAGGACCGAGGTTGGGAACACCATCAGCATCGCGATCGGTGAGCAACAGTGCCTCGACCACGACTGAAGTGAGCTCCTCGGGATTCATGGGGCAGCCAGGAAGATTGACGACCGGTGTTGCGACACCCTTCGACTTCAGAAACGCGCTGACGCCCGTTCCCTTTGCCGGGTTGGGATACGCTACGACCCATCCACCATCTACTGCGCATGAACCGAGTGCGATCACGACCGCAGCTCTTTCAGCGAAGTGCTCAAGTTCCTCGATGAAGGGATGACCACCGACACGTAGCATATTGCCGTCGAGTCCGGTGATAACGGTTCCTTCGATGATGAGGATGTACTTGCCAGCGTGCTCCTCGGCAAACATTTCATTGCCCTCCAAGGTCTGCACACCTGCTGACATCTGAATGGTCTCTTGACCGACAAGGTTCAAGAAATCAAGCACGATGTCCGCAACGTTCGGGTAAGTGGCTTGAGCGATAGACTCCGTGCAGCCTGTGCAAGCGCCGCCATGAAGCCATAAAGCAGGGTAAAGTCCTCCGTCTTCTGCAGCGCCGGCGATCTTAGCGCCAATCATGGGTGCTGCAGAGGAGGAGAGCCCAAGCATGGTGGCGGTTGCTCCGCAAAACTTAAGAAAATCACGACGGGAAACGCCACGTGCTTCGAGTCTCTCATAAAATGAGGTACCCTTATTCGTCATGCCATACACCTCCTTTTACGTAAAACATCGGAATTCCGCAGAATTTCTCTTAGTTCCCACCAAAAGAGTCCTACGCCTACAGGGATGCATTGTGTGTATGACATTGTGGCATTGTGTCTGCCCACACATAACCTGACCAGAAACCTGCGCCCCATATGACGACGCACGCGACCGGCTGACAAAACCAAACACATAATACACACGAATTAGTATATCCTTATAATCAGCAAAATCAAGAGAAAGAATTGAGATTAACTGCTCATGCTGAAAACAAATCGACTCGCGATAATGGGGCTCTTCGTGGCACTGATGAGCGTAAGCGCCTGGATGCGGATCCCGCTACCTACTCCCCTGGGAATGACCTACCTCACTTTTCAGACCGCGGTCGCGATCTTAGCCGCGTTGCTGCTGACTCCTTGGGAAGCGTTCATCACGATGGCGGTCTATCTTGCGCTCGGTCTGGTCGGGCTGCCGGTGTTCGCCAATCCGGCGTTTGCGGGACTGGGTTATCTGGCTTCGCCCACTTTCGGATATCTGATCGGTTTCATGCTGGGCGCCCCTTTGGGCTCGTTGTTCTTGAACCGCACGCCTCCCGAGCTTCCTGATGACCTTAAGGTTCGCGGACTTCTCAAAGGTATCGAGACCGAGCAGACCACCCATGTACCCGGACAGTATAACTTCGGGCAATGCTTCATGGCGGCGCTCGTGGTCATCATGGTCGTGTTCTCATGCGGCATCTTTTACACCTGGGCATACTCGCGTTGGGTATTGGGAGTGCCGGTCGCCTTCGCTACGCTGACCACCGTCACCTCAGCTTTTCTTTGGTTGAAAGACACCGTGCTCGGCGCGCTCGTCGCCTCTATCGCGCCGCGTTTGCGCGCCATCATCGATCGCTCGTAGGACACCAAGGTCGGACCCTGGTGTCCCATTTGTCACCGGACTCTTGATGTTTTGTGGAGACTCTTGCCAGCGGGCGCAGATATGCTATCATTCGTGGTACCGAGTAGGAGAACTAAGTGAAAGGATGTTCAACTATGGCAGCAGTAGTAAAAGCAGACGATTGCACCGCGTGCGGTATCTGCGTCGATGATTGTCCGAACGGATGCTTTGATCTTGCAGACGTCGCGATCATGGCTCGTCCTGAGGACTGCACCGAGTGCGGTATCTGTGCAGATGCATGTCCGACCGGAGCAATTAGCGTATAACTAATCACACTGATTTGAGAACAAAAAGGCTACCGTATGGTAGCCTTTTTTACGCGCCCTCGTAGCTCAGGGGATAGAGCACTGGTTTCCGGAGCCAGGTGTCGCAGGTTCGATTCCTGCCGAGGGCGCCAACACAAAGACCCGGTTCACTCATCCCCTAATGCATAATTATCGAGCGCGTCGAAAAGTTCCGTCGGTATCTCGACATCGTCTTTGGGAGAATACGACGCGCCGAGTCCTTCGAGTTGTTGGAGCGCGCAGGCACACGCGATCGGTATCGCTTCTTCAACCTCATCGGACAGTTCGAGTATCCATTGGGTCATATCTTTGATCTGAACAGCGACGATCACGACCGAGTCGAGCTCGATACCCATGAGCGCCGCGGATTTGAGCACATCGACAAATCGCATGTCGTGTGCGCTGTGCAGTACCTGGTGACGCGCGAGATCATCGGGGGTATATAAGATGACGGTGCCGGCAGGATGGCTGGTCTCCATCGCAGCGTCGAGTACGATCAGATCGGTGTACTCGCGCAAAGTATCGAGCAGCGCGAGCCCCATCGTGCCTGCGTCGGTCAACTCGACGTTCTCCGCGAAATCGAACCACTCCTCCAACGCCTCGATACAACGCGGCCCGATCCCCTCATCTCCCATGACGGTGTTTCCCGCTCCGACTATGAGGACACGCTTGCCCGGTCTATCCGTTACCAACATCGACCCCGTCTTTGACCAGAAGCTCGTGATACTCGTCGCGCGAAAGGGAGGCGCGCGCGCGATCGCGGTAGTCGTTGGACGATCCGAGCGTCTCGCGCATCATCGCGACCATGAGATAGCGCCCCTTGTCGGTCAGCGTGATCTCCTCGTCGTTGTTAATGTCGAACGCACCGATCAGTCGCATATAGTCCATCTCGAGCGGCAGCGCCCGCTCGACCGTCATGCCGTAGCGTCGTTCGAAATCCTTCTTATCGAGCCGAAGTCCGAACAACTGTGAGGCGAACGTATAGCGCATCGCTGAAAGCCGTCCCTGGGGGTCTCCATGTTTGATGGTGCTCATCTTGTTTGCGGCGATTCGATCGTGATATTCGCGCAGACTGAACGTGTTGACGTAGTTGCACCCTTTCAGATACGACATGGCACCCGAGCCGATTCCGACATACTCGGGATAGTCGACCACGTACTCGTCGATGATCATATCCGGATCGGCACTGAATGTCCACGCGCTGGAAGGAACGAACGAGTCGGCGAGCCGATCG
The DNA here is from genome assembly GCA_009784095.1 of Coriobacteriia bacterium. Lineage (GTDB taxonomy): Bacteria > Actinomycetota > Coriobacteriia > WRKU01 > WRKU01 > WRDL01. The sequence goes on from WRDL01000014.1 coordinate 5,531, forward strand.
CAGATCAGCTGGTACATGGCGAACTCGCGCCCGTAGTCGATCTTACCGATCGTTTCTGCGAGTTGCTTGCGGCGCAATGGGGAGGCCATAAGCGGATAGAATGTCGTCTGGTTGCAACCGGTCTGCTTGATGAGATCGAGATCGCGCTCGAGGGTAGCCAGTGTCTGTGAGGGAAAATTGAAGATCATATCCACATTGAATGAGTGGAATCTGCCCTGCATGGACTGGACCGCCGCGAGTGTCTCTTCGGCGCTGCCGGTCGTCGCATAGCGGCTCATCTGGTGAAGCAGATCGTTGTCGAAGCTCTGCACCCCGACACTGAGGCGATCGACTTTGCCGTGCAGCGCGTCGTAGAGCTCGTCGCCCAGATCGGTCGGATTGGTCTCGGAACTCACGTCGGCGATATCAGGAAAGAGCGACTTTGCCAGATCGATCGTCTCGACCAGCTCGTCGAGCAGAACGGTCGGCGTACCACCACCGACATACATCGCTCCGAAGCGATAGCCTTGATCGGCGACCATCCGCATCTCTTTGCGTAGACTCTTGAAGTATGCGCGCGCACGACACTCCTCGAAGTAGAACCGATTGAACGAGCAGTAGGTGCAGAGTTGACGGCAGAACGGCACATGCGTGTAGAGCATGTAGAGTGTCTCGGGATCGGGATCGGGCAGACGCACGACATCGTCGACATGCTCTCCGTTGAGGTAGCCCCGATTGAGCACCCGTGTGACACGGGTAAGTATTCGTTCACTTAGCATGTGACTCTATTCTTTTTCGCGCGGCGCCTAAGCGTTCGGTCGCGTCTCGATGATGACATCGACGATGTCGGGATCGACCAGCGTGGACAGATCGCCGAAACCTTCTTTGTCGATCTTGCCCGCTGCGATCTTGCGTACGATCCGGCGCATGATCTTACCACTGCGTGTCTTAGGAAGATCCGGTACGAAGTGGATATAGTCGGGACTTGCGATCGGACCGATGTCCTTGCGGACGTGACCGACGATCATCTGGGTCAGGTCATCGCTGGGCTCGAAACCCTCATTGAGCACGACGTAGCCGTAGATTCCCTCACCTTTGATCTCATGAGGATACCCCACGACCGCCGATTCGGCGACCGCCGCGTGCGAGTTGAGCGCCGCCTCGACCTCTGCGGTCGACATGCGATGTCCGGAGACGTTGATCACATCATCGACGCGGCCTTTGAGCCAGTAGTATCCGTCCTTATCGAGCGCGGCACCATCTCCGGAGAAGTAATACCCGGGAAAGATGCCGAAGTAGTTGTCCATCATGCGTTTATCAGAGTCCTCGCCCCACATGCGACGCAGCATACTCGGCCAGGGGAACTTGATGCACAGACGTCCGTCCTCGTCGACCGCCGCTTCCTTCTTCTCTTCGGTCAAGATGATGGGCTGCACACCGAAGAATGGGAGCGTGGCACTTCCCGGCTTCATCGGAGTGCACCCCGGGAGGTTCGAGATCATATGCGCACCGCTTTCGGTCTGCCACCACGTATCGACGACCGAGCAACGACCCTGTCCCACCTCATGGAAGTACCACAGCCAAGCCTCCGGGTTGATCGGCTCGCCCACCGAGCCGAGGATGCGCAGGTTCGAAAGATTGTATTTTGAGGGTTCGTCCGGACCGTTCTTCATCAGCGAGCGGATCGCGGTCGGCGCGGTATAGAACTGGTTGACCGCATGCTTCTCGCAGATCTCCCAGAAACGTCCGGCATTGGGATAGGTCGGAATTCCCTCGAACATCAACGAGGTACCCCCGATGCACAGCGGTCCATAGACGATGTAGCTGTGGCCGGTGATCCAGCCGACGTCGGCCGAGCAGAAATATATATCCTCGTCGTGCAGGTCGAAAACGTATTTAGTGGTGATCGCGCAGCCGAGCAGATAGCCTCCGGTCGAATGAACGACCCCCTTGGGCTTTCCGGTCGAGCCGGAGGTATAGAGGATGAACAGCGGATGGTCGGCTTCGACCCACTCGGGCTCGCACTCGTTGCTGATATCGCGACGACGCGTCTCCTCGTGGTAATAGAAATCGCGCCCCTCCTGCATATTGATGGTCGCACGCGAATGCGTGACCACGAAGCAGGTCTCGATGGTCGGGGTCTCGAGCATCGCCTCATCAGCCATGACCTTGAGCGGGATGACCTTACCGCCACGCTTTCCCGCGTCAACGGTGATCAAGCACTTTGCATTCGAGTCTTGGATACGATCGCGCAGCGCTTGTGAAGAGAATCCACTGAAGATGATGGTGTGGATCGCGCCGATGCGCGCACAAGCCAGCATCGCCGTGACGACCTCGGGTACCATCGGCATGAATATCGCGACAACATCACCCTTCTTGACCCCGTGATCTTTGAGCACGTTCGCAAAGCGACAGACCTTGGTCAGCAGACTCTGGTAGGTATACATCTTGGTGCGACCACCGTCGGACTCCCAGATGATGGCTGCTTTGTTGCGGTGCAGTCCTTGAGTATGACGGTCCAGACAGTTATATGACGCGTTGGTAAGTCCACCCTTGAACCATGACACATACGGTTTGGTGAAGTCCCACTCGAGCGTGGTATCCCACGGTTTTTTCCAATAGAGGAACTCTTTCGCTTGCTCGTCCCAGAATTTTTCAGGGTCCTTTACCGACGCGTCATACATCTTCTGGTACTCTTCCATCGAAGAGATCCATGCACGTGATTGGTTTTCTTTAGTCGGGATGAAGATCTGTTCGGTAGCCATGCTTATCCTTTCAACAAATGGGGTCCTCCCACGCAGAACAACAGCATCAGCGATGCAAAATAGCTTCAATTTTATGGTACCCCAAAAAACTTGTTTATGTGTGATTACGCATGAGGCGCGCTACGCGAATTTGAGCGCGTTCAGAAAGGATGTGTTGAAGCCTTCGTCATGTACGAGATCGACATGGGTGAACTCTCCCGCAAGCTCACTGGAGCTACCGAGCGCCACGACCGTCGCGCCGATGAGTGCTGCGTTGCTGAGCCCATTCAGATCGATGCTGCGCTGCATCGCGCAACGATCATAGTCCGGAGGTGAAGGCTTGGGCAGTTGCGGTGAGAACAGACCGATGGTTGCTGCCGCCTCGGTGTCGAGGTGGGAGCCGAACGCGCCGACCAGTGAGAAGGACGAGATATCCTCAGCGCTTACGTGCGCATGCGTGAGCAGCATATCGATGCCGGTGCGCACCGCGGCCTTCGCGAGCTGGAAATCACGTACGTCCTCCTGGGTCAGGGGAAGCGACGCGATGGAGTCGATGACCAGCCCTTCCCTGTCGATGGCGCCATTTTGCACACGATCTGCGAGCATCCTGATGACATCGGTCCCACGCAGCCCGCTGATGTTGCCTCCGATCATCCCTTCGAAGGTGGGCCCTGCCGGCACGCTCGTCACGAACAGGTCGGCGCCTTTGCGCAGCATGATCTCGGCGTTGGTGCCCAGATCGACGATCAACCGGGAGGCAGGTGAGACAGGCGGGTCGGTTCCGTTTGTCCCAGACGTAATAGCAATGTCAGGTCCGCTCCTCCCATTTGGGACAAACGGAACCGACCCTCCTGTCTCACCTCCTATCTCCGCGAGTCCGGTCGCGATAAGCGCCGCCCGCGCGTCGCCTCCCACGAATGCATCGAGCGGTCTGATCATCTCGATCTCGAGCGTCTCATCGCCGCGCGCCGCGTGCCATATATCGATGAGCGGACCGGTCCGACACCGCGTGATATCGCTGGGGTCGAACGGTGCTTGTGCCAACCCGTGTGGCACTTCGCCACAGAATAACGGGGCCATCACGCTGTTGGCCGCGACAACTATGCGCCCGACTTCAGCGAGTATGTCATCGACGCTCCCTCGCCCCAGCTGAGCCAGCGCATCGAGCACACTCTCTTGAGCGGCGCGTTGGAGCGCCTCGCTGTTACCCTCGAGCGCCGCCGAGAGCCGCGCCACGACGTTGGTTCCGAAAAAAATCTGTTGGTTGGGCCGGCGCGCGCTCGCAAGGACTTGACGTTGCGCCACATCGAGCAGCGCGACCTCGACGAACGAGGTGCCCACATCGATCGCAAGCGCGTTGCGGTATGCAGCGTTATCCATCATCGATCCTCGGCACGCCGGTGTGTGATGTTGGGGTGATCTAGACCGGTAATTGCTCTCCGCCTTGGAGATGCACGTGGAGGTGATGGACGGTCTGACACGCGTCGTCCCCGTTATTTTGAACGATGCGATAACCCGACTGATCGATGCCCTTGATGCGCGCGACCTCGGGGACCGCACCGAAGACCTGAGCAAGCAGCTCAGGGCTGGGATCGTCGTTGAGATTGGCGATATGCTCTTTGGGGACGATCAGCGTATGGACGACCGATTTTGGTGAGATGTCATCGAAAGCGACGACGTGGTCGTCCTCATAGACGAGCGGGACTTCCATCTCGCCGGATGCGATCTTACAGAAAATGCAATCATCTGCCGTCTTGGTCATGACATCAACTCCTCTTCTCCCTCGACCGGCGCCGGGTCGACGTCGCCGAGCAGCGTCGTCACCTTCTGTTGAGCGGTCTCGAGTTTGGTCTGGAGCTCTTTGATCAACTCGACCCCACGCTCATAAGAAGTGAGGCTGGTCTCAAGCTCTAGGTTGCCGCTCTCAAGGTCGTGCACGATCGCTTCGAGTTCGGTAATTCCTTCTGCAAATGTCTGGTCGGCCATGATCATCTCTTCCCCTCTGCTACCGATGGTACTATCGTACGTGTTTTTCAGTTCTGTGCAAAATGCTCGTCGAGAGACTCTTCGCAAGCGACACCGGCGGTGCGCTCGACGATCGTGAAGATCGATCCGTCGGCCACCTGCACCGTCAACTGCTCGCCTGAAGTCACCTTGTGGATCGAGTCGACGACCGAATGGGTCTTCGAATCGAATACCGCGGCATAACCGCGCCCGAGCACCTTAAGAGGCGAAAGCGCTTCGAGTTGCGCGCCGCGATGAGTCAACTGGGTCCTCGGTCGCTCAAGCATACGGGAGCCGACACCGCGGAAACGCTCGGTCAGGTTACCCAGTGCCATCTCATCACGCGCCAGTCTGCCCGGTATCGCCTGTTCGAGACGCACGAGCAGCGCTTCGATGTGCAGCGCATTCTTCTCGAGCTTGCCCGGAAGTGCCTGCTCCAGTCGTTGCTGGAGCGCATCGACTCGCAGGTTGAATTGGTCGAGCGGGATGATCATCTGCGCGAGGTGCCCGGCAAGGAGCGCCTCAAGCTCATCGCGCGCTGGTACGACCGTCTCGGCTGCCGCGGTCGGCGTCGAGGCACGCACATCGGCGACCATGTCGGCGATGCTGTAATCAGGCTCATGCCCGACCCCGGTCACGACCGGTGTCTCACAGGCGGCGATGGTGCGCGCGACCTCCTCATCCGAGAATGGAAGGAGATCTTCGAAGCTCCCGCCGCCGCGCACCAGCAAGATCACATCGGGCGCATGGCTGTCAGCCGCCTTGAGCGCGGTGACGATCCCCTTGGCGGCGCCATGCCCTTCGACCAATGTACCGAAAAAGAGTACTTCTGCCAGCGGATAGCGACGCGCCAGTGTGCGCAATACGTCGTGGATCGCCGCGCCGTTGGCGCTCGTGATGACCCCGATGCGCTCGGGAAGCCAGGGGAGCGACTTCTTGCGCGCCTCATCCATCAGCCCCTCGTTCTTGAGTTTGTTGGCAAGCGCCGCGATCTGTGCGCGCAGATCACCTTCCCCGGCGACCTTGATGTGACGCGGGATGAACGACATGCTCCCTCTGGCGGGATAGACATCGAAGTGACCGGAGAGCTCGACGATCATACCGTCCTTGAGCTCGACTCCGGTATCTGAATAGACATTGCGCCACAGAGTCACTTCCATGACGCTGCTCTCATCTTTGAGTTGGAAATAAAATGCGCGGTAGGTACTGTGCGGTTTGAAACCGCTTATCTCTCCTACAATACGCAAAGGATACGCACGAAGCGTATCCTTTGCAAGATTCAATGCCGCCGAAACGGTGAGTGCGACCGCTTCAGCCATGAACTAGCGCCTTCTCGCCATGAAGATGTAGAACAACAGGTTCAACACCGAGATCATAGCTGCCGCAAGATACGTGAACGCTGCGGCTTGGAGCACTTTGCGTGCCGCTGGTACTTCGTCGGTGGTCAAAATACCGGTATCGACAAGTGAGGTCAACGCTCTGCTGCTCGCATTGAGCTCGACCGGCAGGGTCACGATCTGGAATAGCACCGCTCCAGCGAAGAAGATGATACCAAGCCAGAGCAGCCCGGTCAGCCCGATCATGAAACCCATCATGATCAAGACACCTGCCGCCTGTGATCCGAAGTTGACCACCGGTACCATTCTCGTACGGAGCTCACCCCAGAAGTAGCGTTGCGCCGTCTGTCCGGCATGTCCTACTTCATGGGCAGCTACCGCGGTCGAGGCGATCGAATTGACGCCATAGACCGGCTCGGAAAGCGCCACGACACCCGTGCGGGGATCGTAGTGGTCGCTCAGTGAGCCTTTCACCGCGGTGACCGCCACCGCATCGCGAGAGGTCTGCTCACCTACTTGTGCCGCAATTCCTTTTGAGCGAAGTATCTCCTGCGCTACTTGTGCTCCCGTCAGCCCGCTTGCGGTCGGTACGTGGCTGAACCGATTGAACGTTCTTTTGATCCACCATTGGGTCACCAATCCCAAGACCATGGTGAGAAGGGTCAGACCGATGAACATCGGGTTCAATCCCATGAACCCCGCGTTCGCCAACCCTGCTGATTGCTCGACCATTATGTACACTTCCTTCCTCGTTGTGACGTGTTTGGTGTCACGGTTTTTTCTTGTGTTGCTTCAACTTGTCCACAAGTATACATATCTTCTAAATATCTATTCATGCGTCTTCATCAATACACACAGTCTGCACTTTTCCCTCACAAAGAAACAACGCAATGGTGCCATTGAGAAGGTCGAGCAGCTCTTGTCCGATCATTTTTTTGCGCCAGCCTTGCAGCAGCTGAGCGGACGAGTTCGGATTCCTGATCAGCTCTTCGAGCATAGCAGTACTGGCCAAGACATTGGGCGCGATCTGGTATTCTTTTGCGCGACGCGCGACCAGGGCGTTGGCGAGCTTGACGCTCGGATCGATATGGGTGGTCGGCTTCTCGGCGATCTTTGTGACCGGGAGTTCATCATCGGGAACGCGTTTGCCTGCGCGCACCGCTGCCAAGATCTGTTGGGCGTGTCGACGCGCATGTGTGTTGAGCCCGCGGATGTTCTCAAGCCCCTCGACCGAGCGGGGTTGCTTGCGCGAGATCTCTATGATGGTCTCATCGGGCAGGATATGGCGTCGAGGACGATCCAGACGGATCGCCTCAAGCTGGCGCCATGCAGCGACCTCGCGCGCGACCGCAGCTTGGCGTGGGGAAAGTGTCGAGATCCGCTTAACATATCGGAAAGCAAGTTCTGGCTCAGTATCTTTGACGAAGTCGACCGACTCACGATGGGCGAATTCCTCATCGAGCCACTTGAGCCGACCGAGTTTCTTGAGCTTTTTGCGTGCGACCGGGTAGGCTTTCAGTAGATAGGAGACGTCGTCTTTCGCATATTCGAGCTGCTGGTCGGTCAGCGGTCGCTTTGCCCACTGGGAAAAACTCCCGATCTTGGCAAGTTCCACGTCGAGCATGTTCTTGATGAATGAGCCATAGCTGATCTGATCGGTCATCCCCATGATCGCCGAGGCGCATTGCGTGTCAAAGATCGGTCTGACCGGCTCGCCGAGCGCTTGATAGAGTATCTCAAGGTCTTGCTGTCCACTATGAAAGATCTTGAGGATATCGAGATCACAGAACACCTCGCGCAGCGCGCTCAGATCGATGTCGGCGAGCGGATCGACCAGGACCACCGTATCTCCGTAGGCGATCTGGATCAAGCACAGCTGCGCGTAGTAGGTCTTTTCACGGATGAACTCGGTATCGACCGCGATGACCGAGTGGGTCCGCATCTGTTGTATCGCATCGGCGAGCGCCGCATCGGTCGTAATGACCGCGTTATGTCCGGTATCGGATTTCACAAAAGTATTCTAGCATGAGGCGGGAAAGCCCACGACACCACGCTCGTCCTCATCGGGTAGTCCTTCTCCCCAATTCCATTCGTCACTGCGATACTTCTCAAGCAACGCATCGGGCAGCATCGGAAGCGCGGCTTGGACCGTTCTGCCTTGCCCCTCGGTCAACTCGGTGACCAGGTCTGATCTGAAGCGAGCGAGTGTGATCTGGGGCGGGGTAAAGGCGGTCAGGTTCGTGACGCGCGCCTGATGCGAATCGACCTCGCGCGCTTCGATGCGTTTCTTCGGTCTGAGGACGCCGGCGAGCACCTCCAGATCACTGTCCCACAGCAAGGTACCGTGATGGAGGACCGTGTTGCCGTGGTTATACTGGGCATTGCCGCTGAACTTCTTGCCCTGGACCGTCAGGTCGTTGCGCCCGCTGAACCGGGCATCGACGCCGTATGAGTTCAACACCTCGATGATGGGGCGTGTGAAGAACGAGAAGTCGTTCTTATAGCGAGTCGCGTCTCGGGCAATGATCGTGAAGTTGAGGTTGCCCAGATCATGATAGACCGCACCACCCCCACTGAGACGCCGGATCACCGCGATGCTGTGTTCTTCGGCAAAGGCGCGATCCACTTGATTTTCGGTATGCTGATTTCGCCCGACGATCACCGCCGGATCATTTTGCCACAACATCACGATGTCACGGTCATCACAGGTGACCATGAACTCCTCGAGGGCGAGGTTGTGGACCGGGTCGGTATGCGGGTTTTCGATGTAGATCATCGGTGTTGCTTCATTTTCGTATTGGGGCTTGCGAATATCATGTTCTTCTCCTAGAAGGGGTGCATCGTCGGAATGCGCTTATGATACGTGGTAATCCCCTCGAAGCCGATACGCCTGATCATCTCGGTCGCCTCATCGATCCCCAGACCGATCTGGTCGAGTCGGTGCGCGTCGCTGCCGGTCGTGATTATCGTGCCACCACAAGCGCGATAGAGACGCACTATCTCCTCATTGGGCAGACACTCACCGAGCGGTTGACGAAGCCCAGAGGTATTGACCTCGATGCCTTTGCCTCGCTCGATCACGATCATGAAGAGCTCCTCGAACCGATCGAGGTAGTCGGCGGTCGTGAAGTCATAGTCTCGCTCACGCTTGAAATAACGCCAGGGATAGGTCAGGTGGCCGAGCACATCATAGTCGGATTCCACCGCGAGTTTGCGCAGCATCCCCAGATAGAACAAGAACAGCTCGACCGGATCCTGCTCGGCAAGGCTCGACATACCGATATCGAACGAGGGATCGAGATAGTGAATCGAGCCGATGATGAAATCCGGATGGTAGAGCTCGACGAAGCGCGCGGCCTCCGCACGGTTGTATTCAGGTTGGCCAAATTCGACACCGCGCGCGACATCGAGTACGCCGGAGTATTTATCCGTTGCTAAGGCGATCTCATGATACGCCGCGTCGAAATCGGTCTGCCAGTTTATTTCGTGATTGGGAAGAAAATCCATGTGGTCGGTCAGCGCGATCGCCGTGAGACCCCTCTTGATGGCGGTGCGGCACACCGCGTCCGCGTTTTCGACGCAGTCAAAGGACGCGCCGGTATGGATGTGATAGTCAATACGCATAGTTGTATTGAACCACACTCGCAAAGAGCGCGGACAAGGTCGATCGATTTCGTGCTCTCTTCCGGACAGGTGGATCCTGGTTATCGCTTGACATTGACGTAGCGTAAAGGTTTATACTATGGACGAACGCGAGAGAGAAAGCGAGCGGGTGGACTATAGTATTCGAGAATTAGCGCAACTGGGAGGCGTATCAACACGCACTCTGCGTTACTACGATACGATAGGTCTTCTGCGACCTGCGTATGTGACCGGTGCGTCCTATCGCAGATATACCTCAAGCGAAGTCGATACGTTGCAGGAGATCCTTTTCTATAAGGAGCTCGGTATGGATTTAGGGAGCATCAAGTCTTTGATCGGCTCCAAGGACTACGATCGCAGCCGAGCGCTGCAAGATCACCTCACTCAGCTTCGGACAAGGAAAGAGCAGATCGAACACATAATTGCAACCGTTGAGAAGACCATCGAAACGATGAAAGGAACCGCGACCATGACCGATGAGGAAAAATTCGAGGGATTGAAAAAGGATCTGTTAGACCAGAACGAGGAGCAGTACGGCGACGAGGTGCGCGAGCGTTGGGGAGCAGATTCATATGAGGCGTCGCGTAAGAAGGTGGCGCGCATGACCAAAGACCAGTGGGATGATGTCGGGCAACTCTCCAACAAGATGCATGAGCTGCTCAAGGCTGCCGTCGCGCAAGGTGATCCCGCAAGTGAGGAAGCCCAAGAAGTGTGCGATCTACACCGGCAATGGCTCGGCTATTTTTGGCCTGATGGCATGTACAGCAAGGAGATGCATCGCAACATGGGTCAGATGTATTGCGCGGATCCCCGCTTTAAGAAACACTACGATGACATCACACCCGGTGCCGCCGAGTTCTTCCGTGACGCAATCGATATTTACGCGGATGAATGAGAATGAGGGTCGTAAAAGACCCTCATTCATTCACAGACCTGATATGTAAGCGCGCTAGCGCCTTTTCTTCGATTCCACCATAAGCACGATCCAGCCAAATCCAAGTGCGATGATCGGACTAAGCAACAGAGCGCTATCTCCCGTTGCGGGAACATCCGGACCAGGCGGGACTGCCAAAGTCCAATGAGCATAAAGCGTCATATCTGCGGTTATCGGAGTGCTGAAGTCCCACAGAACACCGCCGGTGGGATCGGTCCACCATCCCGCAAATACATAACCTGCCTTGGTCGGATCGGTCGGCTGCGCGACCGGGCTTCCTTCGGCAACAGTTACTACAAGAGGTTTGGTGTCGTTTTGCGCATCAAAGGTAACGTTAAATTCGATGCCGCGATGGACAAGGAACACCTGCCTAAGCTGCGTCGCACCCGCATCCATCAGATCGGTCGCATCAGAGTGGAACGTGAGGAGCGAGCCATCTGCATTCAGGGAAGGACGGTTCGAGTTTGCGTTTCCACCAATACCGGATGATCCAAGGGTCACCAGCGACGTCGTCCCCGTGACAACATCATAGGTGAATACTTGCTGACCCGTTGTCGTTACATCGGCAATAAGATCGGTCGCGCGGGACATGAAACCGATGGTCGATCCATCGGCAGATATATTGGGACCATGGGAATCTCTTGACCCACCAACACCAAGGGGACCGGCTGTAATAAGAGTGATCACCTCGGTCGCAACATCATATGCAAATATGTTTCCATTACCATTGAGCGCAGCATCATCAAAAAGGTCGGTCGCCCATGATTGAAATACAACCGTTGTATTATCGGCAGAGATAGCAGAGGCATTCATAATCCCAGTGCTGCCATCCGCGTCACAGCCATTGCCGAGAGGACCTTTGGTGATGAGTGTTATATCCTCAGTTGCAACATCGTAGAGAAATGAGTTTATATAGTGTGTCGTCGTCATCGAAGGAATGAGGTCCGTGGCACGTGATTGGAATGCGATCTTGGTACCATCGGCTGATATCGCCGGGATTACCGAATCGTAATCACCACCAAGTCCACCAGCCCCTTTTGTCACAAGAGTCGTCATCCCGGTATTGTCGTCGTAATAAAAGACATTATATTTAGAGTTGAGTGTCTTTTCAGGTATCACATCATTAGCGCTGGTGGAAAAAGCGACCTTGCTACCATCCGCGTTTATCGTGTTGCCCCACACTCCTCCGCCACTCAGGCCATTTCCGAGTTCTCCCGGTGTTATCAAAGTCGTCACCTGTGTCGCGACATCGTAGAGAAATACATTATCATCGATGGTTGTCGGCTCACCGGGTATAAGATCGGTCGCGTTTGATCTAAAGACGATGCGACTACCATCAGCCGAGATCTCAGGGCTATCTGACGCGCCATTACACCCCACACCCGCGCTGCCCTTGGTGACAAGTGTTGTTTCCCCGGTCGCGACATCATAAAGATAGACATTGCTGATCTCGAGTTCGCAGTCACACTCGCCTTCGCAGCCACACGCGCCCTCACAGCCGCACCCATCGGACCCTGTGTCGATGACCATTCCGTCGATCAGATCCGTAGCATATGACCAGAACGTGATGTAGCGACCATCAGCGCTTATCGAGGGACGAGCAGAGTCTTGGTCACCTCCCGATCCTGATGCGCCGGGGGACACTAAGAGCCAAGAAAGATTACCCACCGGTTTAGCGCCTGAAGCCAGAGGTATAACGCTCAACATCAACACAAGTACAAGGGCTAGGACTGAGATCTTCCGAAGTGTTCCCATTGTTCCTCCAAACATGATTTGCATATCACAATCAAACAGAGATATCAAATATCTGTTACCGGTTCGATTATAGACATAAAGATGCTTTCCTTCAAATCAGACCGTTCAGCTGATACGATATCGAAATCTGCATTCAGATCACCTTACTCGATACATACAAAAAAGTGAGGGCGCAATACCTACCCTCACCTGCGATTTTAATGGTGCGCGATACGGGACTTGAACCTGTGACCTCTTGCGTGTCGAGCAAGCGCTCTGCCAGCTGAGCTAATCGCGCGTTTCCAGCGGTTATCTACTATACCATATTGGTGGTTCAATGCTGATGCTACAATATGCCTATGAACGACATCGAGTATCTGATAGTGGGGTTGGGCAATCCCGGTGATGAGTATGAGAATACCCGACATAACGTGGGGTTTCTCACCATTGATGCACTGGGAAAGCGACATGCAGCCAACTATTGGAAGTCAGAAGCGGGCGCGTTGACCTGCCCGGTCACCATCGCCGAGAAGCGTGTTCTCTTGGTCAAGCCCCATACCTTCATGAATCTCTCCGGAGTGAGCGTGGCACGTCTTGCGCGTGATCACCAGCTCGAGCCTGACCGTATCATCATCATCCACGATGATCTGGATATCGAGGAGGGGGTTTTGCGCCACAAGACCGAAGGAGGACATGCCGGTCATAACGGTCTGCGTTCACTTCACGCAAAGCTCGGGACCGATCGATACCAGCGGATCCGGTGCGGGATCGGCAGACCGCCGGGTCGCATGGAGGCTTCGGACTACGTACTCCAACCACTACGGGGAGAGCGGCTCGAGGATCTACACATCACCGCCGCGCACGCCGCGGATATGGTCGAAGAACTTCTAAGCTAAATAGGGCGGGTGGACCAGGACCAGCGGTAGCGCCCTCACATCCAGGGTGGTTTGACGTAGATCTCGGTCGGATATTGTTTTTCGGGAGGGGTCGTCATCCCGTCACACTCCATGCCTTTGGGTACACTCACGCAAACGAGCGGTAATCCCGTCAGTTGCGCACACTCGACACCGAACGGCTCACCTTGCAATATCGTCTCACAGGTGGTCTCATTCTGCAGATGTGTGTTGTTGACGATGCCGGTCGCATTGAGTCCGCACACCGCCTCGATCTCGCGCATCACCTCGAGCGCTCCTGCGGCCTGCACCGTCAGGTTGCGATTGGCGTTTACCACATAGAGCATTTCGAAATCACGCGCGCCGATCTGCTGACGATAACGACCCATCGCGGTCGCGCCGACATCATCGCCTCCCGCATCGACCAGAACAAAGCCGTCACGCTCGAACACGCCGGACAACGCCGCGCTCAACACCGGTGTGTCGAGAGTGGTGCCCGCGAACGTCGGAGCTATGACCTCGATGCCACTGCCCTCGAGCATCTGCGTATAGTCCGATGAGCGAAAGTAGGGATTGACGATATCGAGATCGACGACGGTCACCTGTTTTCCCGCTTCGCGCAGATCAAGCGCGAAATTGATCGTCAGGTTCGTCTTCCCGACCCCATAGTGGCCGGTGATGAGAGTGAGCGGTGTAAGCTCGGATGCTGTGAACATGATACGCCTTCTTAATAGCCGACGATGAATCCGCCCTCATCGGTGTAGAACGAACAGAGTCCGCGTGTCGGCATGACACGGATGCTCTTGAGGTTTGCCGTCTCCTCAAGTTTCTCTTTGAGCTTGAGCGCAACCTCCTCCGCATTGCAATGACTGATGATCACTGACTTATCCTCGAGGTTGCGAAATTCCTGCATCCGTTCGACCATCTTTCGTAGCATCGCTTTCTCACCACGCGGTTTGTCGAGGATCTCGATAGTCCCTTCTTTGGTCGCGTACGCTACCGGACGCATCTTCAGTATTTGACCGAGCATGCCTTGGTATTTGGGCATACGACCGTTCTTGATGAGATTATCGAACGATGCGAGCGAGAAGAACAGCATAATGCTGTCACGCGCTTCATCCGCTAATCGAGCGACCTCGCTGAACGAGAGTCCCTTTTTGATGAGGCGCTCCGCCTCTTCAGCTATAAGCGTCATCTTTCCCGATGTCGCACGTGAGTCGACCACATGGATATTGCGTGTGGGATCTTCAGCCTCTACCATTTCCTTGGCCTGTAGCGCGCTCTCATAGGAAGCGCTCAGCTGAGAGGTGATGGTGACGCAGATGGTATTCTTCGCGCGCCGGAAGCTCTCGGCATAAGTTCCGACCGACGGGCAGGCGCTCGTCGTGGGACCTTGATACGCCTTCATCTCGCTCATCATCTCGTCAACATCGAGATTATCGTCGTCGACGAACTCCTTCTCCCCCACGATCACGGTCAACGGAGCGATCACCCAATCGACACCCTCAGGGTCGGTCTTACCCAGTA
>WRDL01000015.1 GCA_009784095.1 Coriobacteriia bacterium
AAGTGCTCAGATAGCATTTTCCGATCTCGACGCGATCGCTGTCACACAAAAGCCCGGATTGGTCGGCGCGCTCGTCGTAGGGCTCGCCTACGCGAAGGGGCTGGGTTACGCGACCGATGTTCCCCTGTTGGGAATCAACCATCTCGAGGGTCATATGGTTGCCAACAAACTCGCTCAGCCCGAACTTGAACCCCCATTCGTGTCGCTGATCGTCAGCGGAGGGAACACCTCGCTTGTCCTCTGCGAACAATGGGGAACGTATCGCACGATGGGACAGACGCTCGATGACGCGACCGGTGAGGCGTTCGACAAGGTCGCCAAAGTGTTGGGGCTCGGATATCCCGGTGGACCGATCATCTCGCAACTTGCCGAGCAGGGCGATCCGAATGCGATCGACTTTCCCCGCGCGATGATGCATTCCAAGAATTATGACTTCTCGCTCTCAGGTCTCAAGACTGCGGTGATCACCTACATCCAAGATAAGCTCGAACGGGGTATTGATCTGGTCATACCCGATATCGCAGCGTCGTTCCAGCAGGCGATCATCGATGTGCAGGTCCACAAAGCGTTGAGAGCTGTCGAGGAGATCGGCGCGAACTGGTTCTGTCTGGCAGGCGGGGTCGCGGCAAACTATGCACTGCGCGAAGCACTTGTTGAGGCTATGGGTGAGCAGGGGGTCAAAGTCAGCGTCCCGCCCTTCGAGCTGTGCGGAGACAATGCGGCGATGATCGCCGGTGCAGCATACTATCATTTGGACGAGGAGCCGCTCGGCCTCGACGCTGAAGCCTCGGCCAACGCCTCGTTCGAGACTTTTTCACAGACCTACACTCGAAACTCCGAATAATTAATGTGGAGCTGTATAGAACCAATGAGCAGCGTTTAGCTCGGCTTAATCCTGCAGTAACTCGGTGGTAAGGGCTCCTCGATAGGATCAAGGAAGTAATCCGAAACTCAAAGAAAGGTCGATACATGGTGCCACCGGATGAAGGAGTACTGGTAGCAAAAGGAGCATTGGAGTTATGTGATGGCTTGGTATATACCGAGGTATTTACCAAGCAGCCACAAGGCAGTCTCATTATGCGGACCACGAAGATCTTTATGAGCGGGGACAACCCTGCCAATCGTCACCCTAAGGAACAGCGTTACAGAGAGGAAGAAGTGATCATGTGTGACCGCAGAGGTAGGGTGATCTTTTATGAGCGTGATAAGGAATGGGAGATATTCAGGGAAGGATGCACGTGTCGATCAGAATCATGATGACTTCAAACCTCTTCCCACGTCGGTCGGTCCAAGCGAATGAAATCTGAGTCAGTTCCACTCAGATGTGCGCCAAATCCACAAAAAATTGATACCAATTTTCTTTTTTTACGCTACTATGGATAACGCGCAAAAGAAGGCAAAAGCGCACGGATTACTTATGAAAAAGGAGGAAGTATGAATCTGAAGCCAATTGGTGATCGCTTGATTGTCAAGCAGGCAGAGGCTGAGACCACTACAAAAAGTGGCCTTATCATCGCTGATACCGCAAAAGAGAAGCCGCAGCGAGGAGAAGTACTCGCGGTAGGTGAGGGACGTCTCCGCGACGACGGCACCGCGATCCCGATGGGGATCAAGGTCGGTGACACCGTCATTTATTCGAAGTTCGGAGGAACGGACGTAAAAGTAGACGGCGAGGAATTCATCATCCTACGCGCTGATGACGTATACGCAATCATTCAATAAGAAGGAGAGTTAAACTCATGGCAAAAGAGATTACTTTTGATGAGGGCGCGCGCCATGGCTTAGCCACCGGTGTGACCAAGCTCGCTGACGCGGTCAAGGTCACCTTGGGACCGAAGGGTCGCTACGTCGTGCTCGAGAAGAAGTTCGGATCACCCGCCATTACCAACGACGGTGTGACGATCGCACGTGAGATCGACCTGGAAGACCCCATCGAGAACATGGGTGCCCAGCTGGTCAAAGAGGTCGCGATCAAGACCAACGATGTTGCTGGTGACGGCACCACGACCGCAACGCTGCTCGCCGAGGTCATCGCGACCGAAGGACTGCGCAACGTTTCGGCGGGAGCCAACCCGCTTGCGCTGCGTCGCGGCATAGAGAAAGGTGTCGAGGCGGTCGTCGATGCGATCAAAGGCCAGAGTAAAGAGGTCGGTGGCAAAGCAGACATCGCGCATGTCGGTACCATTTCTGCAGGAGATGAAGCGATCGGTGAGAAGATCGCCGAGGCGATGGATATCGTGGGCAAGGACGGCGTTATCACCGTTGAGGAGAGCCAGACCTTCGGTATCGATATCGATACCGTCGAAGGTATGCAATTCGATAAGGGCTATCTCTCGCCCTATATGGTCACCGACACCGATCGTATGGAAGCGATACTCAATGACCCGTACATCCTGATCACCGATACGAAGATCAGCTCGATCCAAGAGCTCCTTCCTCTGCTCGAGAAGGTCATGCAGGCGGGTAAGCAATTACTGATCATCGCCGAGGATCTCGAGGGTGAGGCGTTGGCGACGCTCCTGCTCAACAAGTTACGTGGCACCTTTACCGTCGTCGCGGTCAAGGCACCCGGTTTCGGCGATCGTCGCAAGCGTCAGCTCGAGGACATCGCGATCGTGACCGGTGGACAGGTCATCACCGCTGATATGGGTCTGACCCTTGAGAACGCCGAGCTCACCAGTTTGGGTCGCGCCAAGACCGTCAAGATCGCCAAGGACTCGACGACCATCATCGATGGCGCCGGGGACAAGGCTGCGATCGATGCGCGCGTCAAGCAGATAAAGAGCGAGATCGACAACTCCGACAGCGATTTCGATATCGAAAAGCTCTCCGAGCGAGTTGCGAAACTTGCCGGCGGTGTCGCGGTCATCAAAGTCGGTGCTGCGACCGAGGTCGAACTCAAAGAGAAGAAGTTGCGTGTCGAGGATGCGCTGCAGGCAACCCGTGCCGCGGTCGACGAGGGAATCGTCGCGGGTGGTGGGGTCGCGCTGCTCGACGCTTTGGACGCACTCGATAAGCTCAAAGGTCTCGACACCGATGAGAAGGTCGGTGTCGACATCGTCCGTCGCGCGCTGGCATCTCCGATGCGTACCATCGCGAGCAACGCCGGTTTCGAGGGCTCGGTCGTCGTTGAGAAGGCCAAGAACCTCAAAGCGGGTGAGGGTCTTAACGCTGCGACGGGCGAGTATGGCGATATGCTCAAAATGGGCATTATCGACCCGGTCAAGGTGGTACGCAGCGCTCTGCAGAACGCGGCAAGTATCGCCAGCTTGATCCTGATCACCGAGGCAACGGTGACCGACATTCCTTCCGAGAGCGGTGGTATGCCGAGTATGCCGGACATGGGTGGCATGGGCATGATGTAGCGAATAGGGGGACGCCAGGGTCGGACCCTCTCGTCCCCATCGGTACATAAAAGGTTACGAAACGAGCGTCACCTCGGTGGCGCTCGTTTTTTAACGATACAATAGCAACAGATCGTAAAAACATCGGAGACTACCGCGTTTGTCCAAGTGAAGGAGAGCACCATGAGCACAGACACGATGGGATATAGTTCCTCGACCGTACCTCAGGGATCACGCGTGGTCCTGATCGTATCGACCGGTGAGCAACCCCGCTCGACCTCGTTCGTCACGATGCCCGATATCATCGGTAAGTCCCAGGGTGCCGCACTCGAAGAGATATCTAAGACCTCCCTACAGACCCAAGTGGTCTACGATTACCATCCCCTCAACAAGAAGGGAACGGTCACCGCGACCCGACCTGCACCTTCGACCAATGCGCTTGCAGGTACCGATGCGCTGGTCTTGATCTCGAGCGGTGAGCCGATGGGCGAGCGCTCGATCGCGCCACTGCCGAACGTCATCGGTATGGATGAGGCGTCTGCACTCGAAGAAATACGCTCCGCCGGTCTTAACGCGCAGGTGATGTACGAGCCGAGCGCGACGGTACCGGCAGGATATATCATCGATCAACTCCCCAACCAATCGACTTACGCGAATATGAAGAAATCAGGCAAAGGAAAGATGTGGGCGGCCATCGCGGCTGCACTTCTAGTACTGGGTCTTGCCCTCGCCGGATTCTTCATGCTCGGCGGTATGGACCTCTTCGCTCGCGAGAAGGTCGAAGTGCCCGACGTGGTCGGCATGACCGAAGCCGAAGCGGTCGCTGCGCTCGAAGAGGCGGGACTGGAGATCGGTACTATTTCGGACAAGGAAGCCACCGAAGAATTCACCGAGCCCGGCACGGTCATTGCGACCAAGCCCGAAGCCGGTGATGAGGTCGCAAAAGGTTCGAAGGTCGATCTCGATGTCGTGATCGACCCATCCAAGGTGCGCGCAGACGTGCCCAAGGTGATCGGTATGACCGCCGAGGAGGCGACCACCGCGCTTGAAGCCGCCGGTTTCATCGTGGCATCCGAATTCGTGGCCACCAACAAGTTCGCAGAAGGCATCGTCGCCGAGCAATCCCCGGCAGGCGGCACGCGCTCGCATAAAGAGGCGCAGGTCACGATCAGGATATCGAGCGGCCCGGCAGCAGATGTCACCGTTCCCGATGTAGTCGGGCTCTCCGAGGATGCGGCTCAAAAATTGCTCTCCAACGTTGGGCTGACGTTCTCGAGCGCATACAGCCCCTCTGACTGGGCGGCGAAAGGGACGGTGATGAGCTCCTCACCATCTGCAGGCTCAGTAGTGACCCCTAACACGAACGTCGCACTGGTCGTCTCGTCCGGGCCGACCCAGGAGCCGACCGTCACCATCCCCAACTATGTGGGATGGAACTCGATGGATGCACAACGCAACCTCGCCGATCTGGGTCTGGTGGGTTCTCTCAATCCCGCCGGAGCGGACGGTCAGGTCGTCTCGACTGATCCCGCAGCGGGAGCCGCAGTGCAAAAAGGAACGACGGTCAAGATAAACGTGAAGGTCGAACCTGAGCAGTAATAGATGACCTGTGGGATCGGTATCCTCCGTCCCAACTCCAGTAGAGAAAAGAGTCAGAAGGGTCTCGCTCTCCTGGCTCTTTTTATAGACCGAAAGGTACCGGTCTTACGGTATCAACTACGCTCCAGCTCGATCAGTTGCTCTTTGACGTCGAGTCCTCCCCCAAATCCGACGAGCTTTCCAGATGCACCGATCACGCGATGGCACGGAATGATGATCGCGATAGGGTTCTTATTGTTGGCACCGCCGACCGCGCGTGACGCTTTAGGTCTCCCAACGGCCTGCGCGATCTGCCCATAGGAACGCGTCTGTCCGTAGGGGATGGCGCGGAGCGCTTCCCAGACCGCACGCTGGAATGTGGTGCCGGTGATGACATCGAGCGTCAGGTCGAAATCGGTCCGCTCACCCGCGAAATACTCGTCGAGTTGGACGACCGCTTGTGCGAGATGGTCATCGGCAGTAGAGTGATAAGAGGAACCGTCCCTCTTGTCACATTCGAACGCGAGCGTGTTCTTGTCCGCACCCTTATTAAATGCCAGCCCACAAAGTCCCTTATCGGTCGCAAAGAGTCGCAACGCTCCGACCGGCGACTCATACGTAGCGGTCCTGACCGGTTTTCCACGGATCGGTACACTCAACGCGCCGTCCTCTCCCTCTCGATTATTGTTCAATTGTATGGTACTACACCCTTCAGTTAAGACCTGCTTTGCCATGCGTTAAGAACGAGGTTGCACGCGGATGACAGACTGACACTATGACTCATTGACAGGTCGAGGAGCTGAAGAGGGCATCATGAATCAAAGGACACGAACCTATATCAGCGTCGCATGCGGGTTGATCGCGGCGGTATCGCTGGGAGTATTCCTCTATCAGAGCGCGACCGCGAGCGAGCGAGCCAAAGAGGCGCTCCTCAATCGCTTCGGAGGCGCGACCGCAGAAGTGCTGGTCGCCACGAGGACGATCCGTGTTGGTGAGAAGGTCACCGAGGGTGCGATCGCCGCTCAGATGTGGCCTTCGATCCTGCTTCCTGAAGATCCCTACCTGAGGAGCGAATCGAACAAGGTGATCGGTCACAGTGCAAATTCGATCATCTTGGCCGGAGAACCGATACGGACCGCGCGCATCGATGACGCGATCTCGGTTCTCGAGAGCGTGCCGATCGGCATGCAGGCGGTGACCATATCGACCGATCCTATCCGGGCGATCGGAGGCGCGGTACGCGTCGGTATGCAGGTCGATCTGCTCTGCCCGAATGCGACCGGCGTAATGGAGGTCCTCGCGCGCGAAGTGACCGTGCTGGCGCTCAGTACTGAGGAGAATGCATCCGATGAGACCGCGCCCTCGGGGTTGCTCGGTCCGAATGCGAACCAGGATATCCGCTGGATCACACTTAGTGTGGATGCTGAACTCGCTCAACAGATCGTGACAGCGGCGACGGTCGGCAAAGTCTATCTGACCTACAGCGGTCAAGCATACGAGGGGTAACATATGGTCGATATCCTGCTCATCGTGTCATCGGCGATAGAGCGCTGTTGCGCGCAGCCACTCGTCCATGGATGCGAAGGTGCACGTGCGACCTACTGCTTTCATAATGGGCAGGATTGCATCTCGTATGTCCGATCGCTGCCAGAGGCGACGACGATCATCGCGCTTGTCGATTCGCAGGTGAGCGACATCTCGTCACTCAATCTGGTCAATACCTTGCGCAGCCTGCATGCAGGACTCCAAGCGATCGTAGTGCTGCCCTCCAATAATGAGACGCTGACGCAGCGTGCGATGTTCGCCGGAGCGTGCAGCGCGGTCTATGAGAGTTGTTCGCAAAAAGACCTCGAGACCCTGATCACCAAAGTGGTCAAGAGCAGTCTCTTTCGGCAGGTGAGTACGACCGGTAGCGCTACCGATGAATTCGAGCAGGGGGCCGCTATCGCGGTGGTCAGCGCGCGTGGAGGCTCCGGCAAGTCGTACCTGTCAACGCTCCTCGCCGCGACCTTAGCGCGCTCTCATAAGGATACCCTCCTGTTCGACGCCGATATCCAATTCAGCGATCTGGGGCTGCTGTTCCATAAGAGCGCACCGGTCGATGTCGAGACCATCAAGGAATTGCCGACACTGGATAAACCGTCACTGCACGCGCTGTCCTATTTCATCGCACGCCGACTTGATTTACTGCGTTTTACTGCGACTCCACTCCATGCCGAACGACTCGCGCTGTCGGTGACCGCCTCGGTGCGCGCATGCCGAAAGCGCTATGAGGCGACGGTGATCAACACCGGTGGGTTTTGGACGCTCTTCCAGACCAATCTGCTCGAATCGTGCAACTGCATCGTGATCACCTGCGACCATTCGCTGGCAGGGGTCAAAGCGACCCAGAAGTTGCTTGCACACTTCGAACAACTCCGTATCCCACTCGCGCAGGTCATCGTGGTGGTCAACCAATACCATAAACGCGGGGTCGCTCTTCATGACATCGAGACGACTCTGGGGTCGACCCAGGTCGTCGCGCTCGCCTCATTTCCGCAAGACGCCTGTGCTTCGCTTGACGCGGGACAACCCATGCGCGTACTCGAGGAGTTCGATTCGATCGCCGAGACACTTATGATACTGGCCGAACGCGTCTCGGTCATGACCGGTATCCCACTGCACGGCACCAGAGAATTCGATGCGCAGATCTCTCGTAAAAGCTGGCTACAGAAGGTACTGGGACGATGACGTATCAGTGCGATCGCAATACACGCGCTCTGCTCTGTGACCTGCTCTACGAGCGGATATCGCCTGAGCAGATCGCGCGCGAGTGCGCCGAGGACCGCCTTCGTGCGCGCAATCAGGTCAAAGCACATCTCCAGCAGATCTTGGTCGCCGGATCGGTCCCACACATACCCGCACATCGATACGCCGATGCGATCGAGGACATGATACATACCCTGCTCGGATTCGGTCCCATCGATGATCTGCTCAGCGATGAGCGGATCACCGAGGTCATGGTCAACGGACCGGCTCGCATCTTCTACGAACGCGGCGGGCAGCTTTATCCGACCGATCGCACATTCCCTGATGAGGAAGCGTTGCGTGGTGTGATCGATCGCATCATCTCACCACTGGGTAGGCGCATCGATGAGCAGACGCCCATCGTGAACGCGCGCCTTAAAGAGGGACATCGCGTGCATGCCATCATACCGCCGTTGGCGCTCGATGGGCCCACTCTGACGGTGCGCAAGTTCCGCTCTAAGATCTATACTCTCAGCGAGCTGGTCGTTCTCGACTCGTTTCCCGGTTGGCTTGCGCAACTATTGCGCTGGATGGTACTGCTACGACTGAACATCGCAGTGACCGGTGGGACCGGAAGCGGTAAGACGACACTTCTCAACGCGCTTTCGCTCGAGATCGGACACGGTGAGCGCATCATCACGATCGAGGACTCCGCCGAGTTGAAGTTTCACGCGCATCCCCATGTGGTGCGTCTTGAAGCGCGCGCCAAGAACATCGAGGGATTTGGTGAGATCACCATCCGGGATCTGGTCATCACCTCGCTGCGTATGCGACCTGATCGCATCGTGGTCGGCGAGGTCAGAGGGGGCGAAGCGCTCGAAATGCTTCAGGCAATGAATACTGGACATGATGGATCGCTGACTACCGTGCACGCTAACTCGCCGTTCGAGCTCATCCCGCGTCTGATCACCATGGTGAGTTACAACTCGCAGATGGCGACCGATCAGATCACCGCTCAGATTGGCGCGGCGCTCGATGTGGTGATACATCAGTCCCGTCTGGCAGACGGTGCGCGCAAAATCACCTCGGTCTGCGAGGTCTTCCAAGATCCGAAAGAGGGATGTCGCTTGAGTGAGATCGTACGGTTCACTCAAAGCGGTCTGTCAGCGACGGGAGCCGTCGAAGGAACGATCACGTTATGCAAGATCCCCAGTTTCCTTGAGCAGCTGCCCATCAAGGGGATCGCCTCAAAAAAGGAGGTCGCGTCATGGCACTCACTGACACGTTGATATTCATCGGAGCCGGAGCGCTGTGCGTGCTGTGCAGCATGGCCATCACCATCGATGGAGTCAGCCGCATTTTAGAGAAGGTGAGCTCAAGTGCAACACAGCAATACGTACGCGAGCAGCTCGATATCTCTGAGGAGAATCCATTACGCTTAACCTCTCTGATGAGCAGGTTGCTCGACTCGCGCATATTTAATGCGTTGCTCGCACAGATCCCTGTGGACTATATTGAATATTCGCTTGAAGTGGTGCGAAAGATCGATCCGCGCAGGCGACTTCGCGCTCAACAGTTCGCTCAGCAACTCCCCGATGCCCTTGACCAGATTGCGCAAGCGCTGGGCGCAGGCTTGTCTCTTCCTCAGGCAGTCGATCGAGCCTCGCACTATCTTCCTGACCCGATCGGCGTTGAGTTGAGACGCGTGCACTCGCACATGACGATATCACACTCGTTCGAGCGATCATTCACGCTCCTGCGAGAAGACTTCGACTGCAAGGAGCTGGAACTCGTGTGCTCAGGGATCGCGGTGCAGAGCAAGTTGGGAGGCAACATGAAGGAGATGTTGCAGCGCACCGCTCGGTATTGTCGCCAATCGCAATCACTGGCGCGCTCGCTCAGAGCGCAGACCGCGCAATCAAGGCTCTCGTTGCGGATCATCCTGTTCGCACCTTTCATTCTGGTCGCGGTACTCTCTATCTTGATGCCGAGTTTTCTGACCAATTTGGTATTCACCTCGATCGGACGCACGATGCTCTTCATCGCGCTGCTCCTTGATGGGATCGGGGTCGCGTGGGCGCGTTCGATCATGAGATTCGAGAAGTCCCGTGGCTAACGTGCTTGCACAAATACCGAGCACGTTCAACATCGGGCTTGCGGTCCTCTGGATCTTCGCTGTGATCTGCGTCGCTAGTACCTATATCGCGATATCGGGAGGAGTCGATCTCTACCTTCGAGCGCACGACACTGCAAAAAGGCTGCGCTTGGAAACGAACGACTCGGCGATGGCGAGCGTTCTGTGTGCAAAAGTGCAGGCTTGGATAGACCATGTGTTGACCTATACGAGTATTCCACTCATCAAACGGATCGCGCACTATCGTCAAAGCGCACGCAAAAGAAGAGGGCGCGAAGAGGTGATCTCAGATCTGCCACACATGATCGATATCATCACGCTCAGTGTTGCCGCCGGACTGCCGTTCGATCAAGCGCTCACCTCATATGTGAGAGCGACCGATGGACTCCTCTCACATCATTTCGGTCTGGCGCTCCAATACTGGCAGACCGGGTTGAAACTTCGAAGCGAAGCGCTCGATGATGTGGTGGGCGAGCTCGAATGCAGGGAAGTCGCTCGATTCGTCTCCGCGCTCCAACAGTCCTTGGTCCTGGGGACCGCATTGGTCTACGTTTTGGAAGCGCAAGGGTCTGAAGCGCGCGACGCCCATAAGCAACATATGGAGACGCGGATAGCAAAGACACCGATAAAGATGCTCTTGCCGATGGCGACATGCATCATCCCCTCACTATTGCTCCTCTTGTTAGGACCGGTCGTGATCGATGTCATGCGCGGATTGGGATCAGGAGTTTAAAAAGAAAGAACATATTGAAAAACGAAAAGGATTTGGCCTCAACTGATCAGAGTGGAGCGGCTTACTAGCCACCAAGCGCTAAGGAAAGTCCACCAAACACCGTTCTATCATTCGAACACAGGAAGCGAAAGGAGCGACCATGAAGGTAAAAGCATTACTAAAAAGCACTAAAGGACAGGGCATGATAGAGTATGCCGTAATTATTGGAGTAGTGATTGTGATGGCTGTAGCACTCGTCATCATCTTCGGCGGGCAGATCGAAGCGCTGTTCAACAGCGTGACCGCGGCACTCTCGGCGATATGATGCGATGGGCACAGCTCACCGACAAGTTCCGCACTCAACTGAGCGATACCCACGGGCAAGCAGTCGCGGAGTTCGCGGTCGCCTTGATGCTTTTCGCCCTTGTATTCACAGGTGTCGGTCTCTATGTGCGCCAGGCACAATCAAGCGCGTCAGCTGGCGTACATCGCGAAACATTCGCCCGAGCGCCCTATACGATATCAAGCTCGGTCGGCTCGAGCGGACAATGCGTCAAGGACATTCTGTTCCACTGATCCGCTCACGAGCGGGTCAAGCAATGCTCGAGGCGCCGGTCACTCTATTCGTTACATGCGTGATCGTGCTGGTGATCTTGCAGCTCGGTGTATGGTTTCATGGATACTTGATGGTATACACCGTAAGCGCAGATCTGTGCCGCGTTATCTGCGCGGATGACTCGATCTCGAATGCGTTGTTGACCGGTTACGCCAACGACCGAATGCAGACACTCGGGCAGGGACGCGCATGGCGAATTCCCGGATCTTTGAAAGTAACGGTGTCAGGCTCCAAGCGCGATGAGGTCGCGGTCACCGTCGAGATCGCTCAGCAACCGCTCCCTCTCATCCGCACGATCAGCGTGGGGCTCGTACCGGCGCAGGTCCAGATATCGTCGACCTCACGTGCACGTGGTACCTTCCATGAGGTCGAAGGTGAGCCCAATGGGGCACCTTATCGCTTCGGAAACGTAGCCCCATGAAGGGTCGAACGCTCATAGGCGTCTTCAAGGACCAATCAGGCTCGACCACGATCACCGTAGTTCTCTCATTGGTACTTGCGATCGCGCTCATGGCATCATGTCTGCAGTGGTATTGGGTCAACACGACCAGCATGGACATCCAGACCGTTGCCGATATGGGCGCGCTTGCGGCAGGAGAGGTCGTCGCGCAGTCGGTGATGGTCATCCAGGCGCTCGACGCGTTCATGCTCACACTCAACCTATTCGGGCTTCTTCTGCACGGTATAGTGTTGGTGAGCGGGACTGTCGTGGTCGTGCTTGGATCTGAGGGCGGAGAGGTCGCGCTCGAGTTCTTCGAGAAGGCGGTCAAATACGACAAGGAGTTCTGCGACAAGCGTCGAGAGATCGCCCGAGAAGTGAAACTGTTCGCCGAGACGCTCAACGCGGTGACTCCGGTGCTCGCCCTCGCGCGTGGGGCGCTTGCCGTCGAGCAGAACCAAGCGCATCTGGGCGCACGCAATCAAAGCTCGTATTACGGAATCATCATCCCGAGCCCGTTGGTCGGTACAATAACCATGTCCAACGACCCCGAGGATCTTGAAGCGCTCGAAGATACCATTCGTGACGCGAGTACCCAGAACAAAGAGAGCGCGCAAAAAGTAAAGGATCTTGAAGCCGAGATAGAGGCGGCGATCGATCGCTGCTTCGCGCTCGACACATACAAGAATCCACAGACCGCCCGCGCATTTTGGAACCCCGCCTATTCCCTCCCAGACTTTCGCACGGAGTGGGTTCGCGTGAAAATGCGCTCAGCACAACCACCTGACGATCCTGTTCCGATCGATGACACACCGAGTACACGTGCTCAAGCCGCCGCGCGCTATCGCGACTCCTATACACGGCTTGGCGAGTACTTCGAGGCGATGGTACTCGAAGCGATCGGTCCCGATCCTCTCGGTGATGCGCCGATGGCGCCAAGCCAAGTCTCGCTTGATGAGCTTACCAGGAACGAGTGGGATCAAGCGGTCCTACTGCTCGATCACGCAGATGGGGAGCGAAAAGCCTATCATGCTCGCGCGGACTGCTTCGGGCTCTCAAATGCGTCCAGTGAGTTGAATCAGGTCATGTTGCGATCGTTGCGTGGTCAGTATGATCATCCCCCCTGCACCTGGTGCAGCCCTCCACCATGGAGAGCGCTGCAAGCGCTCGAGGACGATATCGCTCCGTTCATCGCGCAGTGGAATCTGGAAGCCGATGCCATCCTCGACTACGAGCGGTTGCGCCAACAGGCCGAAGAAGAGATAACGACCGCGAAGACGCGCACCTTCGAGATGCTGCGTGAGTTGATCGAGAAAGCCGGCGAATATCTCGGTGGATCGCGCCTCACTTATGAGCCCAGTGGTGGTCGCGGGCTGTGGTGTGTGGTAGTCAACACCTCATCGCGCACATTGCCCGATTACACATTGCCGGCGCTAACAGGTGCCGACGAGGTCGAGCTGGGAGGTCAGATCGCAATCGCCGGCACGCGCCTTATGCCTTCAGCAAGCGAGACGACGCTTCCATCGTTTTTGCATGAAGCATCGGCGACAGAGGCGGCCAGTGAGGGGCTCGGAGGAGTCGCACGCTCACTGATGGGAGATGACATCGTGATCGTATCGTTCGGATTGGCGCTCTGGGGATCGTGCTTGGATCTGTATAACCACCAGGTCAGCGGAGTCTATCGATATGCCGAGGGCTTACCATGGGGGCTTGGGCCGATGGTCGAGAATGCCCTCGACACGATCCTTGAGACCGCACAGGTGAGCGTACCTGATATGAGACGTCCGGTACCGACGTTGGTTCCCGCCAAAGAGGTGGGCGATCCTGCCAGCGGGGGATCGGAAGCGTCGCTCACCCAGATATTCCAAAGCGGGCGGACCCTTCTCGAGGAGACCGGAGGGCTGAGTACCTATGGTATCAAGGAGCAGATCCGACAGACCGCTGAATCGTTTATCGCCCAAGTCTCGGATCTCGCAGGAGAGACGCTCTTTCCCACGATCGGAGGCGTCACTTTGAGAATTCCGTTCCTCGAAGAAGTTCTCAGTAGCCTCGGTTCTCGTGCGTTCGATGTTGGTATCGAAGCGCTCTATCAGCTACCTGATGTGACGTGGTGACGCGATGATATCGATCCTAAGACAGAAGCGAGGATCGATCGCAGTCGAGATGGCGGTCGTCGCGGGTGCCTGTGTGATCGTCATGATCATCATGTCCAACGTCTGCCTCTTCTTGATTCGCGCAGGACAGTTCGATCGGGTCGCCGGAGAAGTGGCGCGTGGGTGTGCATATGCTGATACAACATATTCAGCTCAAGAAGGTATTGAACGTGCAATGGCACTTTCGGGAAACGGACGCTTCTCGGTCAGTGCAACGGAGAGCGGCGGAGGAGTGTGCGGGACCAAAACGGTCATCCTTCGACTCGAATTCCAACCACTCGTCTCCGGTATCTCGATCGGGCGACTTTCGATCAATACGCCGGCTTTTAGACGAGAGAAGACCTACGCTGTCCCCACGATCGGATATGCGGAGCCCCAATGAGAGTGGTCATCAACAGAAACATCGTCAAGGAGTGTACGCAATGATCTCGTATGCCCAACGCGAGTATGCAGAAACCTGGTTCACTCGCCTCAGAGGGCTTCTTTGGACCGATTCGAATGTTTGGATGAGTAAGCAGTTGGTGCTGCGTCCTTGCCAGTCGATCCATACCATCGGGATGCGCTACCCACTTGATATCGCGTTCATCGACAGAAGACACAGAGTAGTGGCATCGTACACCGATATCCCACCCAATAGGGTGGTGGTCGGACCGGGTGAGGCTCAGATCGCGATCGAACGTCCTACTCAAGATACGGACTGGTACCAGGTGGGAGAGAGACTTCACCTCAAAGCGAGGTCAGAGAGGAATCACACATGAAACGATGTCCCTTGTGCAATTCTTATGCATCCAATGATGCGACGACGTGCTTTGACTGTTTATACAGCTTCGAGCATATGGCACCCCTCGAAGAGGTCGAGCCGCTCAAGACGAAGAGCAGGGCAGCAAGGAAAGCCTCTACGCCTGCTCCAGCGTCTGCGTCAAAACCAGCCACAGCTGAGGTCACACGACCAAGGAGCTCTCTGATAGGGCTCTCAAAAAAACCTGGGCTCCGAACACCGGACAATCAGCCGATCACACATACTTCGGTGGTCGAGAAACCGCCGACTTCGAAAAGCGAATCTTCATGCAACTGCACTCACAGATCGCCAACGATCAAGATCATTATCGACTGCTCCGATGCTGATGTGGTGATAGAGAAAAAGGACTGAAAAATAGTATGAAGAGTCAAGCAAAAGTGGGGAATAGCTACTAATATGAGTTGCTGAAAACAACGGTGAGGGTTGGGCATCACCAAGGGGTTTACCCGCATCTTTAGTGGTGTGCGTTCGAGAGAGCCCGATCAAAGAGAACCAGATCTCCCTGCATCTTTCTAAAAACACGTTGTGCTTCATTTACCGTCACATCTGAAAAACGCACTGAATTGCCCGGTTTCAGCTGAGCCAGAAGAGGGATATCTGCTTTGATCACTGCACCCAGTTTCGCGTATCCACCTATCGTCTGTCGGTCGGCCATCAACACCACCGGTCTGTGATCGATCACCTGGATCGAGCCGAGCGGAATACCTTCCGAGATGATATTGCCGTCGCACCGCTCGGCATAGGGGATAGGCACCCCATCGAGACGGTACCCCATGCGATCGCTCTCAGCGGTGATCGTATAAGGGTGGGAGGTGATCACTTCGAGCGCGCGATCATCGAAGCGATCAGCGCGCTTTTCGCTGGTGAAACGAACGGTCGGAGCATCGCTATAAGGTGGCAGGATGTTCCAGGGAGCGCTCCGACGATCACCATAACGAGGAAGCGTCGTGGCACCAACTTCGATCCGATCGCCTCCTATCAATGCTCTGCCATCGACACCACCAAGTCCCGCCTTCGTATAGGTACTGGTACTTCCAAGGCTCGGCTCGACCACGAGTCCACCGGAGAAGGCAAGATAACCACGTGCGCCCTGTGTGGCAGTACCCATGACGAGGTGGCTTCCCGCAGGCGCGAGTACGGAGGTATTCATCTCGACCGGATCATGGTCGAGCTCAGCGGGAAAGGTCGCTCCGGTCAGCGCGAAGAGACATTCATCGATAAAGTGGACGGTCGGGCCCATGATGGTAGACTCAATAAAAGTATCGGCCGCAGTATTGCCGACCAAGATATTTGCCAGACGGGCCGCGAACCAATCCATCGGACCTGAGCGGGGAATCCCATAGCGCTGGTAGCCATATCGCCCTTGGTCTTGGATGGTGGTGAGCATGCCACCCCTGATGATCTCAATCACTATGCTCACCTGCCAGTTCAGCGAAAGAATTCTCATCGATCGGTATGAATCGCACCGCATCACCGATGGAGAGCACGAACGGTTCTGCTTGAAATGGGTCGAAGAGTGTGAGCGGTGTGCGCCCGATCAGCTGCCAGCCTCCCGGGGTCTGCATCGGATAGATACCGGTCTGGTCCCCGGCAATACCGACCGAACCTGCCTTAACACTGGTGCGTGGGATCGCAAGGCGCGGGACTGCAATGCGTGGATCCATACCGGCAAGATAGGGAAAACCGGGAGAGAAACCCATCGCATAGACCTGATACTCAGGGTCGCTATGAAGATAGATCAGCTCCTCAATATCGAGTCCGCACCGGGCAGCGACCTCATCGATATCAGGTCCAAAACCCGAACCATAACAAACAGGGATCTCGATGAGATGTCGGCACTTTCGGGGACCGTCATCAAGATCATGTGCCAGAAAGGCGAGGAGAGCCTTCATTTCTTTGGCGCTCGCTTGGAGAGGATCGTATTCGACCACGACCGAGCAATAACTGGGAATGACGTCAACTATCGAAGTGGAGTAGAATTGATCGATCCTGTCGACCAAAGCACTGACCGCATTAAAAGCTTCCTTGCTGATAGAGTTAGCGAGCTCAATACTGAATGCGCTATCAGAGATCAAGATGATCTTCGGTTCAGAATATCGCATCGGCATCCGTCCACTCGACGATCTGACTCATTGGAACTATATCAATCCCCGCCTCGGTCAGGTTCGATCGGATCTTACCGGCTAAGGCGACGGCATTCGGGTTGTCTCCATGAAGACACAGGGTCTGCGCTGTGATCGTCATTTCGCTCCCCTCGACGGTGGTCACGATCCCATCCCGTACCATTTTCACCGCGCGGGATGCAACCTCGATCCCATCCTCGATGACCGCTCCCGGAAAAGCGCGCGACACCAGTGTTCTGTCGTGGCTATATGCACGATCAGCAAACGCCTCACCGATGAACAGTAGGCCGAGGGAGCGCGCTGCCTGCTCCATGCAAGTACCGGTCATTCCGCAATAAATGAGTGAGTTGTCGAACTGCTTGATGGCCTCTCCGATTGCGATTGCGATATCAAAATCACCGACTGCAATATTGTAGAGTGCTCCATGCGCTTTCACGTGCTGGAGCTCAACACCTACATCTCGAGCGATCGCTGCAAGTGTTCCTATCTGGTCAGTGACACTGGCTGCGATCTCGTCCGGTGTCATTTGCATCGGTTCACGCCCAAAACCCTCACGATCAGGGAAACCGGGATGAGCACCCACCGCGACACCGCACTCGCGTGCCCTGTCCATGGTACTGCGCATCAGGGCAGGAATACCGGCGTGAGCACCACACGCCACATTGACTGAGGTGACGAGCGGGATGATCTGGGCATCAGCTACCGATAATACATTACCTGTAGTTTCGCCCAGATCACAGTTCAAATCGACTCTTAGCATGTTGTTATCCTACACCTATCCGTTCCTTGTCAACGTTGGGGTTTGCGCGTGGGATATCGGAGGATATGCTGCCGAAGCGATCAGAAGCGCGCTACTTCTCCATTTTAGCGAACATGTGTTCGTTGTCAATCGAACAAAATATGGTTTCCATGACAGTAGAGACGGTCAGCTCGATGAGCATAACTATCACCGCAGAGTCTGTTACTTCCAATAGGCAAGATCGATCAATCCTTCCAAACGATCAGCGATCGGGCGTTTGGACTGGGGGACAATGAGATACTTTTGGTTACATTCGTCTTACCCCCTCTTTTATCTCGCATCACGAGTGTGTAGAATAGAATCAAATACTCAGACCTTGGGAGGAAAACATGAAACGTACGACTCAATTGAGCCCCTCTGTCATCACGCCTCAGAAGGCCCTCATTCTCGCATTGTTTGTACTGCTCATTCTTTTTGCGAGCAGCCTCAGTATCGCAGGTGCGGCAAGCGGTCCGGATGTGATCGATCTTACTGACCCGAATAATCCGGGTACGGTCAGTTCGACATGGACCTGCGGTGCGGGTGGCAATGATTATACTGTTTTCGGTGACACTACCGTTATCGGATTTGTCTATGATGAAGAAGTGAGTCTCCCGGCTCTTTCCTTCGCTGTCAGCGAAGATGTGACACTTCATTGGCAAGCATACTATGTCGGTATTGCGCCGATAGGTAGTGCGTTGGTCACCTATACCGGTCTTGGCACCTTCCAAGTTGAAGATGGCGAGCTTCTCTCTGGTTGGATCTCGAATATGGGGACTGGTGCGGCGCTTCGCGCTTCCGGAAGCTCGGTCATTGTGTCCGGCACAAGTTCGGCTAACTGTGGCATGATCTCGGCGAACAGTGCCTCTGCTATTCTTGGTGACGGTCCCTCGACGACCGTTACGATCAAAGGTTACGGCTCGGTATTCGGCGATGAAAGATCAAATCTTCATTCAGTCATAAACATGACAAATGAGAGTAATATCGGTACGAATGTGATCATTTCAGATAACGGGAGTGTATACGCGATCGCCGAGGCGACGATGGGTTACGCGATCCAGACTTACGGTAATGTTTTAATGTACGGAGGACGGGTATATACTCTCTCAAGTGCGGGACGCGGTATCAATCTGATTGGAGCGAATTCAACGGCGACGATCAACGGTGGCAAGGTATACGTTGACGGAGGTCCCAGTTCGACCGCTATCAGTACCGCGACCACAACCCCCGCGACCGTTCCGAGCGCATCGGTAATCATAAACGGTGGTGAAGTATCAGCGACCGCGGGCTACGCGATCAGGACCACCGGGGTAAGTTCAGTGGTAGAGATCAACGGTGGCATCGTTTCTGCCACGACTGGCAACGCTGTCCGCTCGGAGAGCACGAGTCCGGTCAGCGCAGCAGTGAATATCACCGATGGGTTCGTCTTCGCCTATAGCAATGGGAGCGGCGATCGAATCACCGGTGGCGGTAACGTTATCTTTCTCAGCGGAGGATTGGCACCTGCTATCGCTCGTCCAGCCGTCGTCTGCTCGCTTAACACCAACGCATATCCTCTTCCCGGAACGTTCATCGAGGGTACCTCTACCGGTCTGACCTTTGTCCCTGCAGGCGCGTCAGCGACTTGGGCAACAGGCACGCCCAACGATGGCATCGACTATAGCAACGATACGAACACCGGCTTCTTCCCACTGACCGATGTGACGGTGGCTGCGCTCACCAACTTCGGTTTGGTCTTCGATGTCGCGAATCAAACCCTTCTCGTTGATGTCGACGGAAGTCTGACTCCGACCGCGGCAGATATCATCTGTCCTGGTCAGGGAGAGACCTGGACCGCCTCCGACTCGATCCTCTATCTGAACGACTTTTCTTGGAATACTCCCGCACGGGTCGTACTCTCAGTGTATAGAACCTCCTCCGTTCTCTATCCAGCCGAGATCAATCTCAGTGGGGTCAATGAGCTCATCTCTTCCTACGAGGGTGCGGAGGCGTCGTACGGTATCACGACCTTTGATGGAGTGGTCATCTTTTCAGGATACGGTGATCTCACGGTGACCAGTGGGACCTCGACCGACTCTTCCAGTACTGGGATCAATGCTGCGATCGAGATCTATGTACTCGGCACCCCAACGCTGACGGTAACCGGTGGTGATGCAGCGACCTCGAGCAGAGGTATCGACACTGACACTTTCAGTTTGGATAAAGGCACCGTCGTAGCGACCGGTACCACTGCGGAGGGTTCCAGTAGCGGTCTGGTGGTGGGTAATGCACTCTATCTTGAGGGTGGTTCGCTCACTGCGATCGGGGGTGACGCACCGGAGAGCTATGGTATCGAATGCCCGGCTGCGAGCTCGCTCAACATCAACTCTGGACACTTGATCGCTGAAGGGGGAACTCTGGCTATCAGTAACTCGACCATAACGGTAAACTTGCCTAATTTCTACAAATGGCGTGGTGTCATCTATCCGGCTTCGCTGCCCGAGATGATCGTGATCTATCCCGGCAGCACGAATCAACCCTATATTCATGGGGATCCCTTCAACTATGTCGAGATCATGTCTACTCGCATGGCGGTCGTCGGTGACAAGACGGTCTCTGGATTCGTCGGCAGGGCTCTTCCCGGCACCGATACCGCAACGATCACACTTTATGGCGACGAGTTGGCAGCTGACCTTGTCGACCTCGATGTCTCGAGCTGGTTTGTTGATCTTCCTACTGGTGTGGTGGTGCTTGCAAATGGGAGTGAGGGTGGTTCCAGCATAACGTTGACCTTCAGCGGTACTCCGACTGAGGTCTCTGACGCGGTATTTGATATCAGCATTCCGGCGAGTGTATTGGCAAGTGGTGTTGCGCTCCACCTCGATTCCAACGCGAA
>WRDL01000016.1 GCA_009784095.1 Coriobacteriia bacterium
CCGGCCGGCGGTGTGTAAGGACCGCTGGTGTAGGCGAGAAGCGCGAACATCTGCCCGTTGGTCGTGTTGTGCGAGATCGCACTCTTACTCAGTTTGTCTATCAGGTCGTATGTTGTCCCTGCGTTCGTCACGTTCGCAGGATCGATACCGAGCGCGGTCAGCGCAAGGATACTTCGTTGCAGATTCGTGGTGTCGGGGCTGTTAAATGCGGAGACGGCATTTGCGATGATCGCATTTTTATTGACCGCTCCCTCTTTGCCGATAGCTGCCATCTCGAGAGCTTTCCAGTCCTCACCGGTTCCCACAAATTGAGCGGCGATATTGGAAAAGATCTTATTGAACGTGGCTTGCGAGAAAGGCGCAGGAGGATTGGCAAGACCTCCGTTATCAGGGTCGTTTGCGGTATCAGGAGCGCCCAACGCGCTCCAGTCAGGTGCAGCTGCGATGGGATAACTCTCCCAGGCGAACTGATATGATCTGCCATTTTCGAGCACGAGCGTCCCAATAGTGTCTGCTCCCGCGTAATAATCACCATCGACATAGAGCGACCAATACGTTTTGAAGTCGACCGCATTTGTCGCATTCATGAAGAACCAGAACGAGACCGAGTCAAGATAACCGTACGAGTTGAGCGCATAGTCATCGATATCCCACTCATCGACCGCATGATCGAGCATGTCTTCAAGCGTGGCTCCCGCAGTAAAGTCATAGACGACATTGGTTACCACGAGCGGTTGACCGATTGGACCCAAGAAACCATCACCGATGCCGTATACGATGGCAAGAGTGGCGCTGCCTGCTGCAGGCGCGCCTCCCACGACCCCGTCACCCTCATCGGGCGCGCCCAGCGTGGTCCAATCAGGAGCGACCGCGGTCGGCCAGCTCTCCCAGGCGAACTGGTATGCTTTACCATCCTCGAGCAGCAGCGTCTGCAGGTTGTCACCTCCGGCATAGTAGGTCCCGTCGACATAGGTCGACCAGAATGTGCTCATGTTCGCAGCATTCTCGAAGGTGATTCCACCCGCTCTCGTGATGGATTTGGGAAAGCCACCGGCATCAAGCAGGAATCCCTCGAGATCACCCGCCGCTACCGCGAGATCGAAAAGATCCTCGACGGTAGCACCCGCGCTGTACGCGTAGGTCTTATTGAGCGCGACATCCGCCACATCGCCAAAACCCAGACCGAAAACGATCGAGATCGTCGCCTCTCCTGCCGGCTCACTTGCACTCGCTATCGTCGGTGTGAACCCCGAACCCAGCGCGCTTGTAAGGATCATGAGCACCAGCAGGAAGCTCAGGCAAGAGGAGATCCCTCTATTTTTGAAGTTGTTCACTGTCTTACACCCCTTTCGTTCATGACAACGACTACTCAAGTGGAAGACAGCACCAACTAAAAGACCGCGTATCTGATTGATACGCGGCCCGTTTTTGCCACTCTAACAAGTTGGAAAGCGTCCTTGCTTCCAAGTTGCACTCACAGTAACACGCTGTTTGTGCGAACACGGTTCTCGATAAGTACTCTGGCTTAATGGCTCGAAGCCATATCACAGTGGCGGTACCGCGTGGGCCTTTCACCCACTTCCCTTAGCGAGATGTCTTCCCTTGCTAAAACTTACTATAGCGGTTATCGTGCAGCGCGGCAAATGGGCGTGACCTCGACCCGAAGAACTTAACTCGATAGTAATCTTGTTATTTCGACGGAAAGTGGATGATGGTGCCGGAGGAGGGATTAGCGCAGATTCGCGCTGCGAATCTGCCTACGTCGCTTCGCTCCTCACGAACAGCTCCTAAGGTCGCTGTTCGCCCTACGGGTTCAAATCCCTCTCAGTATCGAAAACTAAATCACCCGCAATGAATGCGGGCAATTTCGTTTTTGGTGCCGGAGGAGGGATTAGCGCAGATTCGCAGCGCGAATCTGCCTACGTCGCTTCGCTCCTCACGAACAGCTCCTAAGGTCGCTGTTCGCCCTACGGGTTCAAATCCCACACAGTATCGAAAATCAAATAACCCGCAAAGAAGCGGGTCATGTGATTTTGGTGCCGGAGGAGGGATTTGAACCCTCACGCCCTTGCGGACAATGGATTTTGAATCCATCGCGTCTGCCATTCCGCCACTCCGGCCAAGCTGAATCAGATACCGATTATAGCGTAACGGTAATAATTAGAACAAAACCGAATCACTACTAGGGCGAACTACTATAATGGCATTGTTAGGAAGCCGCCCGACTATTTGGGCGGCGGTTAAGGCTGGATTAGGATTGCCGCCTCCGATGTGGGGCAGTGAAGGGAGTATCACATGGCTGAAAAGGGTCTCTTATCGAGCACGTGGTGGCTGTTGGCGCTACGAGGCATACTGCTTCTCTTTCTCGGAGCCGGTTTCATCTTTCATCCGATAGCTTCCATGGCGGGCGCTGTCTGGATCATCGGACTCTTCTGGTTCTTCGGTGGGATCTTCACCTTGGTAGGTCTTTTCTTTAATCGCGAAGCGTTCTGGGCCAAAGTGATCAGCGGTCTTCTCAGCGTGGTCGTCGGTGCCTGGATCGCATTTCCCGGGACCGTGTCCCAAGCGGTCGGTAATGCGTTCGCGTTCAAGGGTGCGATCGCTCTGATCTGGGCCGCCATTGCGTTACTCGCCGGTATCTTGATGTTGATCGAGGGATTTCAGACCAAGGATTGGGCCGACGGACTTTTTGGAGCATTTCTCCTTCTGTTCGGTATCTACCTTCTGCTCAATGCGTCCGAGGTCATGGAAGTACTTCCACTCATCCTTGGCATATTCGCAATTGTTGCCGGTATCACCTCGTTGTTCCTGGCCTTTAGAGCAAGGTCATTGGGTAAAACGGTCGATACGTTGGTTCGCTAGTTGGCCGATAAGACCTTACTTATAATCGATGGCAATTCATGGATGCATCGTGCGTTCCATGCGATCGATGCACCATTGACCGCACCCGATGGGCGCCCCACGAACGCACTATTCGGGTTCTTTGCAATGTTCAATAACGTGGTCGCTCAGCTCAAGCCCCACGGGGTGATTGTCGCGTTCGATCACGGTAAACCCGATTTTCGCTACGAGGTGCTCGAGCAATACAAGCTACACCGCAAGCCGACCGACGAGAGACTTAAAGAACAGTTCCCCATCGTACGCGAACTGCTCGAGGTCATGAAGATCCCGGTAATACGGATCGAGCATTGGGAAGGCGATGATCTTCTCGGTTCGCTCGCGCGCCGAGCGAGCGAGCTCGGCATTCATTCGTACCTTGCGACCAGCGACAAGGACGCCTATCAGCTTCTGAGCGACATGACCTCAGCAGTGACCACCAAGTCCGGACAGAAAAGCGAGCTGGTCATCACCACACCACGCGATGTCGAGGCACGCTACGGCATCCGCACCGACCAGGTGGTCGACTATCTGGGGCTGAAGGGCGACCCTTCGGATAACATACCCGGCGTGATGGGGATAGGCGAGAAGACCGCAGCGAAGCTGCTGCAGGAATACGAGACGATGGACGCGGTGATCGATGCCGCGAAAGCTGGAGAGATCAAAGGTGCCATCGCTAAGAAGATCGTCGACGGCGAAGCCGAAGCGCTCGCCTCTCGTCAGGTCGCGACCATCGTCTGCGATGTCAAGATCGATCTCGACATCGAAGCGGTCGAATTCGGCGACTTCGACCAAGACGAGGTGTCGGAGGCGTTCGGCGAATTGCGCGTCAAGAGCCCGCTTACCAAATTACTCACTTTGCAGAAGAGTTATGGTCGGAGCGCAGATCCCGGTGCCGACGGATCGGATACGGGGGAGTCCATATCCAAGAGTGTTGACGGATCGGATACGGGGGAGCCCGTATCTAAGAGCGCTTCTCAGAGTGCAGATACGGGGCGTTCGAAGGCTCAAGCGACGGAGAAGTCAAAGCGCCCAACACCTGAGTTGGTCGATACCGATGAGCTTTTGAAGGGCATCGATTTCAACATCGAACTTGCGGCCTATCTGCTCAACTCGACACAGACCCACTATGATCTCGAGACACTTGCCCACGAATACCTCGGTCTCGAGGTGCCCGACCAAACGAGCCTCCTCGAGCCTGATCTCGATGTCGAGCAGGTCCGGGCCGATCTGACCGGGGAACTTGCGACGAGACTTTATCAAGAAGGAATGTGGGATCTTTATACGGAGATCGAGCTCCCGCTCATTGCGATCCTCAAACAGATGGAGGAGACCGGGATCAAGCTCGATACCGCTCTTCTCGATGAACTGGCTCGCGAAGGGCGACGCGAGATCGATGAGCTGACCCACCAGATCTATGAGCTCGCTGGGCGAGAGTTCACGATCGACTCGCCCAAGCAGCTCGCAACGGTCCTGTTCGAGGACTTAGGGTTGCCTCCGCTCAAAAAGAAGAAGACCGGATACTCGACCGATGCCTCGGTACTCGAGAAACTGGTCGGGGCGCATCCGATCATCGAGCGCATCATGTCCTATCGAGAACTCGTCAAGCTGCAATCGACCTACCTTGAGGCGTTGCCACGCTTGGTCGATGAACACGACAAACTACATACACACTTCAATCAGACAGTGACCGCGACCGGACGTCTTTCCTCATCGAATCCGAATCTGCAGAACATCCCCGTGCGCACCGAACTGGGGCGCCGGGTCCGCGAGGCGTTCATTCCCTGTAAGAAGGATTGGAAACTGCTCAGCAGCGATTACTCGCAGATCGAGCTTCGTGTCCTCGCCGAGCTCTCGGGCGATGAGGGGCTGATCGAGGCGTTCAACAGTGGTGAGGACTTCCATACCGCTACCGCGATGCGCATCTTCGATCTGGACAAGAAGGACCTCACCTCTCAATGTCGCGCGCGCGCCAAAGCGGTCAACTTCGGTATCGTCTACGGGCAATCGGCGCATGGTCTCGCGCAAACGCTCTCCATCAGCAACGCAGAAGCGCAAGAGATGATCGATCGTTACTATAACGCTTATCCGCGCGTCAAGGAATATCTGGGCGAGCTGATCGAGCAAGCGCAGACCCAAGGTTGGGTCGAGACCGCGTTCGGACGTCGCCGAAACATTCCCGAGATCACGAGCCCGATCTACAATGTGCGTGAGTTCGGAAAACGGACCGCGATGAATCACCCGATGCAGGGGACCGCTGCCGATCTGGTCAAGCTTGCGATGATCGCGGTCGACCAGCGTCTGCGTGAGCAGAATCTGGAATCACGCATGCTCCTCCAGGTGCACGATGAACTCATCTTTGAGGGACCGGAAAGCGAGATGGAAGATCTCGGCAAGCTGGTGACCGATGCGATGGTCCATGTCGCCCGGTTCAAAATACCGCTCGAAGTGACCATCTCGATCGGAGACAATTGGGCCGCTGTGTAGGAGCGAACCCGGCGTGCTACACTGAAAAGCTATGAGAGAGAAACTGCAACATATCATCGCGTCCTATGAGACGCTGACCGAAAAACTCGGTGATCCGGTGATACTGGCCGATCAAGAAGCGTACACAAAACTGGCCAAAGAGCACCGAAACCAAGCTCCGCTCGTCGAGGCGGCACGCTCGTATCTTGCCATTCAAGATGATCTCGAAGAGGCGAAATCGATCGTGCGCGACAACAGCGACGCCGAGATGAAGGAGTTCGCGCAAGACGAGATCAAAGAACTTGAACCGAAACTGGCGGATCTCGAAGAAGAGATCAAGGTCATGCTTATCCCGGGCGACCCGAACGATGATAAGGACATCATCGTCGAGATCCGCGCGGGTGCCGGAGGCGATGAGGCGGCGATCTTTGCCGGCGACCTCTATCGCATGTACGGACGCTTCGTTGAGGATAAAGGCTGGAAGCTCGAAGACATCGATGACAGCGCAAGCGAGGTCGGCGGATTCAAGGACGTATCATTCCGCGTCAAAGGTGATCAGGTCTACAGCGTGATGAAGTTCGAGAGCGGCGTGCATCGCATCCAGCGGGTACCCAAGACCGAGTCGCAGGGACGTATCCATACCTCGACGGCCACGGTCGCGGTACTACCGGAAGCCGAAGACGTCGAGATCGAGATCAACCCGGGTGACCTGCGGATCGATGTTTATCGCTCCAGCGGTCCGGGCGGACAGAGTGTGAACACGACCGACAGCGCGGTGCGTATCACGCACGTACCCACCGGTCTGGTCGTCCAATCACAGAATCAGAAATCACAGATCCAGAACCGCGAGACGGCGATGCGCGTATTGCGCGCACGTCTTTACGAGCAAGAGCTCCAGCGTCAGCAGGCAGAGCTGGGTGCCGAGCGCCGCAGCCAGATCGGCTCAGGAGATCGCAGCGAAAAGATCCGTACCTACAACGGTCCGCAGGATCGGGTGACCGATCATCGTATCGGTTGGAGCGGCTCCTATAACACGGTGCTCTCCAATGGGGATCTCACTCCGCTCACCGAGGCGTTGATCGCTGCCGATCGTGCCGAGCGACTCGCCAACGCCGCGACCGAATAGGAGCACATCCCTTGGACGCAACGACTCAGCGCGATTGGACGGTCCTCGAAGCGCTGGACTGGTGTACGCACTACCTCGAAGAACACAAGGATCAAAATCCACGCTTGAGCGCGCAATGGCTGCTCTCGCATGTGACCGATATGTCGCGCGTCGAGGTCTATGCCTATCATGACCGGGTCTTGACTCAAAGCGAGCGCGCTCAGTTGCGCGAGGAGCTCAGGCGTCGTGGCAACGGCGAGCCTCTACAGTATATCTTGGGAGAGGCGCCGTTTCGCGATCTCATGCTAAAGGTCACCCCCGAGGTGCTGATCCCGCGTCCCGAGACCGAGGGACTGGTCGATCTGGTACTGGCGAGAATGGGGAAGATGGGTG
Organism: Coriobacteriia bacterium; assembly: GCA_009784095.1. Taxonomy (GTDB): domain Bacteria; phylum Actinomycetota; class Coriobacteriia; order WRKU01; family WRKU01; genus WRDL01. The sequence continues at coordinate 6,842 of WRDL01000016.1, forward strand.
GGTCCGTAGCGTCGGGTGAGACAGTGGGGTCGGTTTCTGTTGTCCCATCTGAGATGTTTGGACTTGATCCTCTACCGCAATATGGGACAATAGGAACCGACCCCACTGTCTCAGGAACCGACCCCACGGACACGCCCACTGTCTCACCCGACCCCCTCTCGATCCTCGACATCGGGACCGGTTCAGGTGCGATTGCGCTTGCGTTGGCAGCGGAGTGCCCTGCTACTCACGTCACGGCGACCGACATCTCACCGGGTGCGCTTGCTCTGGCGCGCGAGAACGCCGAGCGGCTTGGACTCAGTGAGCGCGTCGAGTTCGTCGAAAGTGATTGCTATGACTCGCTGAGCGATCGACGCTTCGATCTCATCGTGAGCAACCCGCCCTACATCCCCTCTGCCGCGTTGCCCGCTCTCGAGGTGCAGGTGCGCGATTTCGAACCGGTCGAGGCGCTCGACGGAGGCGCGGACGGACTCGATTTCTTTCGGCGCATCCTGTCCGGCTCGGCCGATCATCTACGAGATAATGGTGCTCTTTTTGTGGAACTTGATGAGCGCAACGTTACACAAGCATGTGATTTAGCGGTAGAGTGGAATATACACTCTACGGTGGTCACCCACAAGGATTTGAATGGACGAGACCGTTATGTAGAAGCCAGTGGTTTGCGAGACTAGGAGGACCCCATCATGAACAAGTATCTACCTGTTGATTCGCAGGAGCCATCAGCAGAAATAATAAATTTCACGGCGTCACGACTCATGCAGGGCGCCGTTATTGTTTTTCCGACCGAGACCGTCTACGGGCTCGGCGCGCTCGTTGACAAGGATATGGCCCAAGGAGCGCACGAGCTTTTCGATATCAAAAACCGTTCGACCGGTATCCCGGTCCCGGTGCTCGTCCCCGATGCGGACGCGCTCGACATCTATGGGACCGAGGTACCCGAGTACGCGCATAAACTCGCCAAGGAGTTTTGGCCCGGACCGCTGACCATCGTGGTCAAGGCATCCGATATGATCCCGCGTGAGTTCACCAATATCGAGGACGGATCCGTCGGCTTGCGCTTTCCCGACAACGAGGTCGTTCGTCAGCTGATGCTTGCCACCGGCAGGCCCCTTTACGCGACCAGCGCGAACACCCATGGAAGCCCACCACCGGTCTCGATCGACCAGCTCGAGCCGACCATCGCCGACGCGGCATCGGTGATCATCGACGGAGGACCGACCGATGTACGGGTCTCCTCGACGGTCGTCAGGTGCATGGGCGATAAGCCTGAGATACTCCGTGAAGGACCGATCAGCGAGCAGAACATTATGGAGGCGATCAGCTAACATGCGTATCGTATTGGGTTCCGACCATGCCGGTTGGAGCCAGAAAGACCGCCTGGTCTCTTATCTTGCGTTGAACGGATATGAGGTGGTCGATGTGGGTCCTGAGAATGAGACAGAATCGGTCGATTATCCCGACTATGCGCTCAAAGCATGTGATGCGGTCCTGACCGGACAGGTCGATCGTGCGATATTGATCTGCGGTACCGGTATCGGAATGGCGATCACCGCCAACAAGCTTCCCCGGATCCGCGCCGCCAATGTCACGATCCCAGCGTTCGGCGCGTTGTGCCGTGAGCACAACGATGCCAACGTCCTGACGCTTTCAGGCAGATTTATCGATTATGATACCAATGTGGCGATCGTTGACGCGTATCTTAGCGCTGAGTTCGAAGGCGAACGCCATCAGAAAAGATTGGACAAGATCGCAGAATTGGAGTGAACAAGATGGCACTTGATCATCTCAGAGCGCAAGATCCCGTGCTCGCCGATGCTTTGGCAGACGAGCTCGCCCGGCAGCGCGGTACCATCGAGTTGATAGCGAGCGAGAACTTCACCTCACGCGCCGTATTGGAAGCCACCGGCAGCGTGCTCACCAACAAATACGCCGAGGGGCTGCCCCATAAGCGTTACTACGGAGGATGCGAATACGTCGATGTCGTCGAGGACATTGCACGTGAGCGCGCCTGCGAACTCTTCAGCGCCGACCATGCTAACGTGCAACCACACGCCGGTGCTCCCGCCAATCTGGCGGTCTATTTCGCCGCACTCGATCGAGGCGACAAGGTCTTGGGCATGAGCTTGGCCCATGGCGGGCATCTCACACACGGCTCCCCGGTCAACTTCAGCGGTAAGTGGTACGACGTCATCAGCTACGGGCTCGATCCGGCGACCGAGATGATCGATTACGACGAGGTAGAACGCATTGCGCTCGCCGAGAGACCCAAAATGATCATCGCCGGTGCGAGCGCTTATCCACGCACCATCGACTTCGAGCGTTTCGCCCAGATCGCCAAGAAGATCGACGCGACGCTGATGGTCGATATGGCGCACATCGCCGGATTGGTCGCCACCGGAGCGCACCCCAGCCCGGTCCCGCACGCCGACTATGTGACCTCGACGAGCCACAAGACACTGCGCGGTCCGCGTAGCGGGTTCGTACTCTGTAAAGAAGAACATGCGACCGCGTTGGACAAAGCGGTCTTTCCCGGACTACAGGGTGGTCCGCTCGAGCACGTCATCGCCGCCAAAGCGGTGGCGTTCGCCGAGGCAAGCACACCTGCTTTCAAAGAATACATCGATCAAGTCGTCATCAATGCGCGCGTCATGGGCGAGGCGATGGCCGCCGGTGGACTGCGCCTGATAAGCGGCGGTACCGACAATCACCTTCTGCTCGTCGATCTGCGTCCGGCTCACATCACCGGCAAGGACGCCGAGAACCTGCTCGAAGGGGTCGGCATGACCTGCAACAAGAACGCGATCCCCAACGATCCCGAAAGCCCGTTCGTCACCAGTGGCATACGGGTCGGCTCACCGGCGATGACCACTCGCGGCTTCGGCGAGGACGAGGCGCGCCTGGTCGGCACGATGCTCGCCGAGGCGCTCTTTCAGCGTGATGACTCGAAAAAGCTCGCAGGGATCCGTGAGCAAGTCGATGACCTGCTTGAGCGTTTCCCGCTCTATCCCGACCTGACCTATGTAGGTGATTAGATGGAACCGATGACGCATCGTCCTTCGTGGGACGAATACTTCATGGATATCGCCGAGCAGGTCGCGACACGTTCGACGTGTACCCGCCGCCGCGTTGGCGCGGTGGTCGTGCGCGACAAGCGTATCCTCGCGACCGGTTACAACAACGTACCCAGCGGCATCGTGCACTGCACGACGCGCGGATGTCTGCGTGATGAGCTGGGGATCCCGTCCGGACAACGTCACGAACTGTGTCGTGGCATCCACGCCGAGCAGAACGCGATCGTCCAAGCAGCGCGCAACGGCGTGTCGATCGAAGGCTCGACGGTCTACTGCACCACACAACCCTGTATACTCTGCGCAAAGATGCTGATCAACGCCGGTATCGTCGAGATCGTATACACCGGCGATTATCCCGATGAGCTCTCGCGGGAGTTGCTCACGGCGGCGAACGTCAATCTACGCACCCTGGAATAGGTGCGGATGCGTGTGTGGCAATACATAGTCATGGTCGCGGTCGGCTTTTCCGTGACGGTGATCTTGACACCGCTCATCAGGGAATTCTCCCGTAAACGTGGGCTCGTGGCAAAACCGGGTGCTCGCAAGATACACGATCATCCGGTCCCTGATATGGGTGGCTCCGCGATCCTTTTGGGTATCATCTCAGCGATAGCGGTCCAGCTCATCGGCGAGAAGTACTTTGGATGGGCCGGTTTCCACTCCGATGTCACGGTGACCCCCCTGATGATCGGCGGGGTGCTGCTCGGGACGTTGATCGTCTATCTGACCGGATTGATCGATGACATCTACGACATATCCGCGTACGCAAAACTCGCAGGTCAGATCTTTGCCGGCCTGATCGTAGCGCTGAGCGGTGTGCAGATCACCTACATCTCGAATCCGTTCCATCCCTCGCTCATCCAGTTCGGGATCATCGCGATCCCGGTCACGATCTTCTATTTCGTTGCGTTCGCCAACATCATCAACTTGATCGACGGAATGGATGGGCTGGCGACCGGCATCAGCGCGATCGCCGGAGCAAGTCTGGCGGTCATCGCGATCCACCAGTACCAGATCGCAGCGGCCCTGCTCGCGGCCGCGGTCGTCGGTGCGTGCCTGGGGTTCTTGCGTTATAACTTTCCCCCGGCCTCGATATTCATGGGCGACCAAGGGGCACTCGCTCTCGGCTTCATGCTGGGTGCGATCTCACTGCTCGGTGTACTCAAGACGACGTTCACGCTCTCATTCGCGATACCGTTGCTCGTCTTGGCCATCCCCATCTTCGATACCTTCTCGGCGATCGTGCGACGGATTCGGGGAAATCGTCCCATCGGGGAGGCCGATGACGCCCACATGCACCATCAGCTCATCGGGCGGGGTTTCTCCCCGGAACAGACGCTGTTGATGGTATACGCGTGGTCGATCTTACTCGCGATCAGCGGGTATTTCATCCAGGACACCACCCCGATCGTGCGCCTGCTCGTTCTTATCGTTCTGTTCATCCTCACCGGTGTTCTGACCTATCGTCTCGGGTTGTTCGGAGTGACCCATCATCACCCCCCTCACCACGATGAATGATGGATAATTTTAGTTACCATTTTCGCTTGTCGAAACAACAAGAGTCCGATACTATCGATATGTGCGTATTTGCCGGAGCTGTCCGGCAGAGCGCTTATGGGGTCGATATGATGGACAAGGGGAAAGGATTGCTCGCCTTGAAGCCTTTCATCGCGGTAATACTTGGTATCCTCGCAGGCTTGGTATCGTTTGCGTGCAATGTCGTCATCCCAAAACTACCCGCCGCAAAGAATCCCGAAAAACAGCTGGTCTACAGCTTCGGTGGACTACTCGCCTCGACGATCATCTCGATCGTCGCACTTTTACTGTATTGGCTGTTCTTCGAATCAACCTTCGTTCAGTTTGGAGTGGCACTGTGTGTGACCTTCATCATCGGTCTCATGGTGTACTTCTTACAGAATATAAATGTGTTAAAGAAAACTCGGAGAAGAAGTAAAGGAGGGTTGAATGGAAGCATATAATCCGCTCACTGAGTTACCTGCCAAGGTCGATCACCTGTTGCATGCACTGAATCCTTTGAGTATCTTCGGTACCTATGATAGTCCGAAGGTGATGCCGACAGATATGACGATCTCGGCGAATTTGGTCGGGTACATCATCACGTCGATAATCTTTATACTCATCATGTTCGCTTGGATGAAACGTTATTCGGTCGTGCCACATGGCAGATTCGTCAACGCACTTGATTTTATTTGGGAATTTGTCCGCGTGAATATCGTCGAAAACATTATTCAGCATAATCCGCGTAGGTATCTGCCGTTCGTTTCGACGATCTTTTTGTTCGTGTTGATCAGCAATCTTGTGAGCCTGATCCCCGGCGCGAAACCGGCGACGGGAGTCATTTCGGGTACTTTGTCTATGTCGTTTACGGTATACCTTTACTTTAATTACGTCGGTATTAAGGACAAGGGAGGTCTCGGGTATCTCAAGAGTATCGTCCCAGCAGGTGTGCCGGGATTCGTCGCGCCGATCATCATGGCGATCGAGATCGTTTCGATGGCGTTGCGTCCGATCACGCAGGCGTTGCGTTTGTTTGCCAGTGTGTACGCAGGACATATCATCTTGGGAATCTTCGCGATTCTGACAGAGATCTTTGCGATGGGTATCTTGAGAGGCGCATATGTCTGGGGTCTGACGACACCGTTGTGGTTCTTACTGCTCGTTGTCCTCTACGTACTCGAGATCATGATTGCGTTTATTCAGGCGTACGTGTTCTCACTGCTAACCGCGGTATACATCGACAATGCGACCAGCTCGCACTAAAGAATTTGCTCGTAAGTGTTATGTAAATCTATAACAGGTGTCAAGAAAGGGTATTACTAATGGAAAATATGCCAACCCTACTTAATTATGCGTTCGCATTGATGTGCGCCGCAGCGGCGATTTGTACGCTCGGAGTATTTGCGACCGGTAACATGGCGCGTCAGCCTGAGGTCGCCGGTACGATCCAGACCGTATTCATTCTCGGTGCTGCATTTATCGAGGCGCTTACGCTGCTCGCCTTCGTTCTTGGCCTAATCGGGGGTTAAGACAACTTCGATTTTGTTTAAGGAGGAAGTAGTATGAAGAAACGTTATGTGCTTTCACTAGCCATTGTTTCTCTAGCCGTTATTATGCTGCTTGCCACCCCTCTTCTTGTTTTTGCGTCTTCAGAGGAGGCAGCAGCGCCCGAAGGTCCGTTAGAGACGGTTTTGGCAAGTCCGATCATGCCAAACCTCGGCGAGTTCATTCCGATGCTTCTCGCAGTGTTACTCCTGGTTTGGATCATGAGTAAGATGGTGTGGCCGCCCATCATGAAGGCTCTCGATGAGCGCGAGGAGAAGATCGAAGGGTCGCTTCGAAGCGCAGAAGAGTCAAAGCTTGAAGCTGAGAATATTCTTGCTCAGTATCAAGTAAAGCTTGAAGAAGGCCGTAAAGAAGCAGCAAATATCGTTGAAGAGGGTCGTCGCGCTGGCGAAGAGGCAAAACTCGAGATCATCGAGGGTGCCAACAAAGAGGCAGCGGACATTATCGATCGAGCGAACCACGATGCTGAGGCGAAAGAACAAGCCGCAGCCGCGCAGCTCCAAGATAAGACGGCGGCGCTCGCAATTTCGATCGCACAGAAGATTTTGGGTGAGAAACTGGGTGCAGAGGACCTAGCTAAAGCCGAAAAGCTTGTTGAGATCGGCGGTTAATGATGGCTGATAAGATTATGTCAGGTGATGCTCACCAACGTTTTGCTGAACTGCAGCGGCAACTCATCATCGAGCTTGACAGAGTCACTGACGCGTTAGACGAGAAGTCCGAGATAGTCGACGATTCTCTCTTTCGCAATCAGTTGGCCGAGATCAAACAAGCGCTCGGTGACGCGGATGTCGGATCGTTGGATAGCGATGCTATCGCCGGTGATCTTACAACAGCGCTTGAAGGCATATCACTCGAATCCGGTAAAAACAAGTCGAAACTGCCCAGCGCGGTAGTACGTCAGCAGCTCGCTGACATGCAGATGACGCTGAGCAGCGCCGACATCGATTCACTGGATGGCGACACCATCGCCTCGATACTTGAGGGAGCGGTCGATGAATATTCGACCGCGCACAAGCGTGAAGCAGGAATGGTTCTGCAGGTGGGAGATGGTATCGCACGTGTCGAGGGTCTTCCCTCGGCCATGCAAGGTGAGTTACTCGAGTTCTACGCGGCAGATGGGCGTGTAATCTCCGGCCTGGCCCTCAACCTCGATGAGGATGAGATCGGCGCGGTACTGATGGGCGATGTTGACGCGATCAAGCGCAACAATATGGTGTTCACCACCGGACGCCTCATCGACGTACCGGTCGGAAAAGACCTGCTCGGTCGCGTTGTCGACCCCTTGGGTAAACCACTCGATGGCAAAGGTATTATCCGCGAAGAAGGTCGTCGCCCTCTCGAGTTCCTGGCACCCGGTGTCATCGAGCGTCGAAGTGTGCACGAACCACTTCAGACCGGAATTATGGCTATCGACTCAATGATTCCTATCGGACGCGGTCAGCGTGAGCTCATCATCGGTGACCGTCAGATCGGTAAGACAGCGATCGCTGTTGATACGATCATTAACCAAAAAGATACCGACGTGATCTGTATTTACGTTGCTATCGGACAGAAAGCATCGACTGTGGCGGCGCTCCAACAGACGCTTGAAGAGCATGACGCGATGAGGAATACGATCATCGTGTCCGCACCGGCTTCCGAGTCGGCACCGCTGCAATATATCGCACCGATGGCCGGTTGTGCCATGGGCGAGTATTTTATCTATACCGGAGAAGACGGCCGGCCGGCAAATCAGGCCAATCCGGGCCGTCATGTCCTGTGCATCTACGATGACCTCTCAAAGCAGGCGGTCGCGTATCGTCAGATGTCACTGACACTTCGCCGTCCACCGGGACGCGAAGCATATCCGGGAGACGTATTCTATCTGCACTCGCGCCTGCTTGAGCGCGCTGCGAAACTCAGCGACGCCAATGGCGGCGGATCGCTTACCGCTCTTCCGCTGATCGAGACGCAGGCGGGTGACGTTTCGGCGTATATCCCGACCAACGTCATCTCGATCACCGACGGTCAGATCTTCTTGCAGTCCGACCTGTTCTTCCAGGGTGTTCGCCCCGCGATCAATCCCGGTATCTCGGTCTCCCGTGTTGGTGGAGACGCGCAGGTCAAAGCTATGAAGAAGGTCGCCGGTTCACTCCGTCTCGACTTGGCCCAGTATCGTGAGATGGCTGCGTTCGCGCAGTTCGGATCCGACCTCGATAAGGCGACGCAGCAGACGCTGTCGCGTGGTGCTCGACTCGTCGAGCTCCTCAAGCAGCCGCGCTATGTACCGATGCCCATCGAGGAGCAGGTCGCCGCGATCTTTGCGGGAACCCGCGGGTATCTCGATACCTTCGAGCCTGAAGAGATCGTGAAGATCCGTGACGAGCTTCTCGCGTATCTGCGTGAGAATCACTCCGCGGTCCTCGATGTCATCGCGAGAGAGAAGGATCTTTCTCCGCTGACCGAAGAAGAGCTCAATACGGCGATCGAGAGCTTCAGATCGACCTACTATGGCGATGAGAAGTCCAAGACGCTCGGATTCGACGTCCTCTTCGACGATGAGGAAGACGAAGAAGACGACGAGTCGATCGATCCCATGGCACTCGATGACGAAGAAGAAGTAGAAGTTGTTGAAGAAGTTGTCGAGCCGGTGGCAGCCGAAGACTCTGAGTGGCAGGTGGTCGGAGATGAGGCAATCGTCGATACTGTGACTACTGACGCGGGTTAGTTAGGGGCGACGTATGGCGACCCTAAGAGATATCAGAAGACGCATCTCCTCGGTCGAGTCGACCATTCAGGTCACTCGCACCATGGAGATGGTCTCGACCGCTAAGATCCGTAAGGCACAAAACCGCATCGAGCATGCGCGTCCCTACGCGAATGCACTTGCGGAGATGCTGAACGAAGTCGCGACCTCGTCGAGAAAGATCAAGCATCCACTGCTTGCGGTGCGCCGCAACGAAAAGGTAGTGGTGGCGATCTGTATGGCCTCAGACCGCGGTCTTGCGGGTGGATTCAATATCAACATCATCCACTTGACCGAGGAATACATACGCGAGAAGACCGAACAGGGGATCGAAGTGCGTCTGATCACCATCGGGCGAAAGATCACCGATTACTTCACTGAGATCGGTATCGAGCCGATAATGTCCTTCGTGGGCAACAGCGGCGAGCCCAGCTACGAGGACGCACGCGAAATCGCGAATCTCGTGATCCCTCAGTACAGCGATGCCCAGATCGATGAGGTGGCGCTGATCTACAACCGTTTCATCAATGTCGCGGTGCAACGACCCGAAGTCGGCGTGCTCCTTCCGGTGAACGCCGAGGATATCGTCGGAGAAGAGATCGACGAACTTGACGACGTCGAGGAGCCGTACAAGAAATACATCTTCGAGCCTTCGGCAAAGCAAGTTCTTCAGACACTGCTGCCCAAGTATGTCGAAGTTCTACTCTTTCAGGCGATATTGGAATCTGCTGCATCCGAGCATGGTGCACGGCGTGTTGCGATGAAGGCGGCAAGTGACAATGCATCGAACATGATCGTGACACTGACGCGCTCGTACAACCGTGCACGTCAGGCGGCGATCACGACAGAGATCTCTGAAATTGTTGGTGGCGCTGAAGCGTTGAAGGGTTAGATTGTTCACTAGATAAGGATAATGTAATGAATGTTGGACGTATCGTACGTGTTGTTGGACCGGTCGTGGACGTCGAGTTCCCGGCTGAGTCTTTACCGGCGATCTATAATGCGCTCAAGGTCGATGCTACCACTCCGATCGGTCGTGTGAAGACGATCTGCGAGGTGCAGCAGCACCTCCCGGGCAACCTGGTCCGCGCGGTCGCGATGTCATCGACCGACGGGATCCAGCGCGGCGAAGATGCCATCGACACGGGCGCCCCGATGAAGATGCCGGTCGGCCATGGAACGCTCGGCCGAATCTGGAATGTGATGGGTGAACCGATCGATGAGAAGCCCATGCCGGTCATCGAAGACTGGTATCCGATCCACCGTCCTGCACCGGAGTTCTCCGAACTTGAACCGTCGCTCGAGATCTTTGAGACCGGTATCAAGGTCATCGACCTTTTGGAGCCCTATGTAAAGGGTGGTAAGACCGGTCTGTTCGGTGGTGCAGGCGTCGGTAAGACTGTGGTAATCATGGAACTCATCAATAACCTCGCGCAAGCACATGGTGGTACCTCGGTATTCACCGGTGTAGGCGAGCGCACCCGCGAGGGTACCGCGCTGTTCGAGGAGATGACCGAATCAGGTGTTATCGACAAAACTGTTCTGGTATATGGACAGATGAATGAACCGCCCGGCGCGCGACTCCGTGTAGGATTGGCGGGACTGACCGAGGCGGAGTACTTCCGTGATAGAGGTCAGGACGTCCTGTTCTTCGTCGACAACATATTCCGCTTCACTCAGGCGGGATCTGAGGTATCGGCGTTGCTCGGACGTATGCCTTCGGCGGTAGGTTATCAGCCCACGTTGGCGACCGAGATGGGCGCGCTCCAGGAGCGCATCACCTCGACCGTGGCAGGATCGATCACTTCGGTACAAGCGATCTATGTACCGGCTGACGACCTGACCGACCCCGCGCCGGCGACCGCCTTTACCCACCTCGATTCCACGACGGTACTGTCGCGTGGTATCTCCGAGAAGGGTATCTATCCGGCGGTCGATCCACTGGACTCGACGTCACGCGCGCTCGATCCTACGGTGGTCGGCGAGGAGCACTACCGCGTTGCTCGTGGAGTGCAGGAGATCCTGCAGAGATATAAGGACCTCCAAGACATCATCGCGATCTTGGGTATGGACGAGCTCTCAGACGAGGACCGAGTCACCGTCGCGCGCGCTCGCCGTATCGAACAGTTCCTCTCTCAGAACTTCTTCGTCGCCGAGCAGTTCACCGGTTCTCCCGGTGTCTATGTCAAGCTCGAAGATACGATCGAGGGATTCGCGCAGATCATCGATGGTCAGCATGACGGTATCCCCGAGCAGGCATTTCGCTTTGCCTCGACGATCGAGAATGTTCTCGA
>WRDL01000017.1 GCA_009784095.1 Coriobacteriia bacterium
ATAGCAACGAGGCGACCTCGATGGATTTCGCACCCCGCGCCGCAAAGTTGCGCAGAAGGTATTTGAGCGTGAGTCCTGTGTCGATGATGTCCTCGATCACCAATACGTGGCGATCATGGATCGAAGTGGAAAGGTCTTGCACGATACGCACGACACCCGAGCTCTTCGTGTCGGTCCCATACGAGGAGACCACCATGAAGTCGATCTCGAGGTCGGCATCGATATAGCGCGTCAGATCGCTGAGCACATAGATCGCCCCTTTGAGCACGCAGATCACGACCGGATTCTTGTCCCGATAGTGCTCCGTGATGCTCGCTCCCATCTCTTTGAGCTTTGCGTCGATCTCATCGGCGGACAAGAGCACGCGCGCAACATCAGGGTGAATATCACTCATTCTCGCCATCCTCCCCAGAAGTATCATTATCGCTTGGGTGTTTCGTCACTTTCAGTGTACCGTAATTCGAAGAGGCCCGAAGGCCATAGCCTAAATCCCTCGCAAAAGTATCACAATCGATTCCGGCAACCACCGCATCGATGTGTTGCCCATCGAGCCGACGTGCTTCGGGGAAGGTCTCGAAGAGAGCGCAGCGTACGGTACGCGCACGCATTGTCGGTTCAAGTGTGCGCATGAGTGGGACATCGAAGATGAGCATTTCGCCCTCGATGCGGTCGAGCGTGAAGTCGCGCGCGAAAGCCTGCTCCATGCGTTCGAGCAAGACGTTATCGGCCGCCGCCAGATCCATCGTGCGCTCAAGACTGCGACGAAACGTCGGACGGATCTCCTCTGCGATCGGGATGAGTTTATGACGGATCGCAGCTCGGGTGCGCGTGGTGTCCTCATTGGTCGCGTCCTCACGCCAGGCAAAGTCGTTCGCGGTGAGGTAGTTGATTATCTGCTCGCGTGTCGAGCTTATGAGCGGACGGATGATGTTGTCGCGCTTGGGAGCGATCGAACCGAGCGCCCCGGTGCCCGCGCCCCACAATGCACGCCAAAAGAACGTCTCGATACGATCGTCGAGCGTATGGGCCGTGACGATGCGTCCCGAGACAGTGGGGTCGGTTCCTTTCGTCCCATTTGCGACAGTGGGGTCGGTTCCTTTCGCCCCACTTTCGCAAAGTATCTCCCTTGCTTGCTCGTAGCGCACGACGCGTCCTGCATCCTCAAGGTTGAGTTCGTGTTGCGTCGCATATGCCTCCAGGTCGAGACTGAATACATGACAAGGTATGTCGAGCAACCGGCACATATCGCGCACGAACTGCTCGTCGCCGTCCGACTCCTCCCGGCGAAGCTGGTGATTGACGTGGAGCACTTCGAGTGCGCGATAGGCGGGCAACTCTCCAGAGGCGAATGCATGGAGCAGTGTGGTCGAATCCGCTCCCCCGCTTACGAGTAGCAAGAGTCTGTCAGATTGGTCGTAGAGAGCGTAGCGCTCTATAGTGTTCTTGATTTGTTCGAGTAATTCCATAGGAAGTTGATTTTACCGCATGCGTGGTATAAAGGTCGGTTCCTTTTGGTACCGAACTAATGATAGGTTGTATATGCCGCTCCCTCTGCGTTAAACCAGAAGTAACCCACAGGTAGTCAGGAGGTAGATCTTCTCAACTAAAGTTGATGAAAGAAGGACCGTGTTTTCAGCCTTGCAAGCTCACTTAAGAAAGGTTCATGGTGGTAAGACAGGCGCGCAAATTCTCTTCATCAGGCTTTTGATGCTCTCAGCTGACCCTAGTGTCCTAAGTAGGCTTTTTGGACCTCTTCGTTGGCGAGTAGTTCACGGCCGGTGCCGGTCAGAGAGATCTTTCCGGTCTCCATGACGTAGCCACGGTTCGCGATCGAGAGTGCCAAGGAAGCGTTTTGCTCGACCAAGAGGATCGTGATGCCTTCTCTTTGCAGCTTTTGAATGACGGTGAAGATCGTCTCCACCACGACCGGTGCCAGCCCCATGGAAGGCTCGTCGAGCATCAATAGCTCGGGCTTTCCCATCAGCCCGCGAGCCATGGCAAGCATCTGCTGCTCGCCACCGGACAACGTCCCGCCCTTTTGCGAAGCGCGTTCGCTCAGACGAGGGAACAGTTCGAAGACCCAATTGATGTCACTTTTGATCCCCTCACTGTCTTTGCGCAGATAGGCACCCATCTCGAGGTTTTCCATGACGGTCATCCGATCGAAGATACGGCGCCCTTCGGGAACTTGAATGATATGTTTGGCGGTGACCTCATGGCCAGGCAGACCGGCGATGTTCTCGCCCTTGAAAAAGATCTTGCCCGCTTTCGGTTTTATCAGCCCCGAGATCGTTTTCAGCGTTGTGGATTTGCCCGCGCCATTAGCGCCGATCAGCGTAACGATCTCGCCCTCATTGACATAGAAGGAGATATCACGTACCGCATGGATCTTGCCATAACTGGTCGATAGATGTTCAACGTTAAGCATTTTCTCCATCGAACACCTCCCACTCGCCTTCTGCCGCCTCATCAGCTTCGGTCATAAGCGGAGCTTGCTCCTCGGCAAATTCCAGAGCCTGCTCGGTCTTGGTCTCGTCCAGGTTACGCGCCATCAAAGCTTCGGCACCCAGTCCCAGGTAGGCTTCGATGACCGCCGGGTCATGCTGGATCTCATCAGGTGTTCCCTGCGCGATCAGCTTACCAAAGTCAAGCACGTAGATGCGCTCGGCGATCTCCATGACGACCTTCATATCATGCTCGATCAAAAAGACGGTCACACCCAGATCGCGGATACGTCCGATCAGTTTGTTGAGCTCTTCGGTCTCATGTGGATTCATACCTGCTGCCGGCTCGTCCAAGCAGATGAGTTTCGGATCGGTCGCCAGAGCGCGAGCGATCTCCAAACGGCGTTGCGCGCCATAGGGTAGATTGTTCGCGACCTCGTTGGCCAGATGCGAGAGACCGACGAATTCGAGCCAACGCTCGGCGTCGATCTGGATCATCTGCTCTTCTCTGCGCTGAGCAGGCAGTCGAAACATCGCAGCGAGTGCGCCTGCGGAAGTCCGTAAATGACGGCCGACCATGACGTTTTCCAACGCGGTCAACGCACCGAAGAGGCGGATGTTTTGAAAGGTCCTCGAAATGCCGCGTTTCGCGATCACATGCGGCTTCTCGCCCACGACCGAGACGCCATCGAAGAAGACGTCGCCGTCGGTCGGTTCATAGATGCCGGTCAGCAGGTTGAAGAACGTCGTCTTACCGGCGCCGTTCGGACCGATCAGCGCAACGATCTCACCTTCATCGATATACATATCGACGCTGTCGACCGCTTTGAGACCACCGAACTGGATTGTGGCGTTCTTTGCTTCCATCACATGTGTCATCGAGCCAGAACGTATCCCTTCCCTATTCTAGAGTTGCGTGTGATAGGTCTCTCCCACCTTGTTGCGTTCATCTTCGAGAGTGGTGCTCTCGCGCACGGCATCCGAGCCGGTGGCATGAAGCTCACGCGACCGCCTCGATGACGGGATCAACCCCTGTGGTCTGACCGCCATCATGAACACCATTAACGCACCGAACACCAGATAGCGATAGTTCGATATAGCCGAGATCGCTTCGGCGGGCAGATTGCCGAACCATCCGGCAGAGGCGAATCCACGGATGAACTCCGGGATCCCTTGGATCGCCAGCGCCCCCACCAACACGCCGGGGATCGAACCCATTCCACCGATGACCACGATGGCGAGCACGAGCGCGGACTCCAGAAAGGTGAATGAGCCGGGGCTAACATATGCCTGGAAGTATGAGAACGTCACTCCCGCGATACCACCGAAGAACGCGCCGATGACGAATGCATACATCTTCGCCTTCGCGGTATTGATTCCCATCGCCTGAGCTGCCACCTCATCCTCACGCACCGCCGCCCAACTTCTTCCAAGACGCGAGTTGTCGAGATTACGGATGATGATGATGGAGAGTATAACGAGTATGAAGATGACGAAATACCAGTAGATATTCGAAGTGAATTGGAACTCAAAGTTATTTCCGAGCCTGAAGAAGGTGTTGTATTTGAGCCATTGAAGACCCGGGGGTTCACCGAGCGAGTCGCCCAAACGGGGCAGACCTTTCGCGCCGTTGGTGAGTCCGAATATATTGTTCGCTAAACAGATCCTGACGATCTCAGCGAACCCGAGCGTGACGATCGTGAGGTAGTCACCTCGCAGACGCATGACCGGCAACCCCAAGATGAGGGCTACAAGACAAGCAGCAAGTCCTCCGAGAGGAAGCGCCGCGAAATAGGACCAGCCACCAAGCACTTCGCCCAGCGCCCGTGCGATCGGGACTCCGACCCACATCGCGGTGTATGCGCCGACCGCGTAGAATGCGATGCGCCCGAAGTCGAGCATACCGGCGTAGCCAACAACAATATTGAGTCCCAGCGCAAGTAGGATATAGAGTCCGATAACAGCAAAGATGCGAATGAGGAAGATGTGTCCGAATCCCTGGAAAAAGATCGGCGCTAAAAAGATCGCGAGGATCAACAGACCGAGCCCGATCTTTTTGAGCAAAGACATCGTCTTGAGCCCTTCGAGCATCGGTCTTGCTTTCGGGACGCTCAAAGAATCCGCTCCTTCGGAGGTGATCATCGAGGTGAGTTTCTCCTTTGCAGACATCGTCTAGACCTTCTCGACAACCGACTCGCCCAGCAGACCACCCGGACGAAAGATCAATACGATGATCAACACTAAAAACGCGACGACATCCTTGTATCCCGAGTACCCGGCCGGAAGAAAACCGACCGCGAGCGCCTCTATCATGCCGAGCATGAAGCCACCCAGCATGGCACCGCGAAGATTCCCGATACCGCCGAGTACCGCAGCGGTGAACGCCTTGATGCCCGGGAAGAATCCCATGTTGAAAATGACCGCGCCATAATACATCCCATAAAAGATACCGGCGACCGCGCCAAGTGCCGGACCGATAAAGAACGTCGCGGCGATGACACTGTTGATATTGATGCCCATTAATTGGGCAGCGCCACGGTCTTGACTCGTGGCGCGCATCGCTTTACCGATCTTTGTCCTTGACACCAGCGTGTCAAGGCCGAGCAGGAGTACGATCGAGGTGACAACGATGAATATCTTCAACGAGTTGAGACCGTAAGGTAACGTCACGATGGGGAATATATCAGGAAACGGTATCGGTTTCGAATCGATCCACAGCAACACCGCGTTCTGCAAAAAGATGGAGACACCGATCGCAGAGATCAGCGGAGCCAGACGAGGCGCGTTTCTCAGCGGGCGATACGCCACCCGTTCGATCAATACTCCCAAAAGACCGGTGAGAGCACCGGTCACGATAAATACGATGATGAACATAATGATGAGCCCGAGCACCGAACCGGTAAAGAATTCCTGCACCGGACCCAGCCCAAGTCTTGCCATACCCCACGCAGGATCGGAGAGGAACTTCAGGGTGAACAGACCGATATAGGCGCCCACCATGAACATCTCCGCATGTGCAAAGTTGATCATCAATAGAATTCCGTAGACCAAGGTGTAACCTAAGGCGATAAGTGCATACATACCGCCCAAGGTCACCCCGTTGACTATCTGTTGGATCAGAATGCCCATTGATGCTAAGCGGGATAGTTTCCGCTATTTAGCTCCCAGATCCATCGACTCGACGAACTCCCATGCTTGGTCGACCACTTTATAAAGAGAGATGACCTTGTTGTTGGTGTCGCCGTTCTCGTTGAACGAGATGGTACCGGTCACTCCCTCGAAGTTGCTTTTCTCGACCTCAGCGATCAACGCATCGCGTCCGGCAGGAGTGGTCACATCACCGGTCTCCTCATGTACGATAAGCGCAGCCTTCATGATCGCGAACGCGGCGTCATAGGCATATGAAGCGAAGTTGCCGACGCTATCGAGATTGAAACGGGCCTTGTATGCAGCGACAAAATCTTGAGCCGCAGGCAATCCCTCGACTGGAGCGCCGACGTTGGTGACGTAGTCGCCCTCGACACTCGATCCACCGATATCGATGTAGTCTTGCTCGGCCATTGCGTCTCCACCCATGATTGGAGCTGAGCTTCCCGCATCATGCATTTGTTTGGAGAACGGTGCGATCGTCTCAAAGCCGCCACCGAAGAACACGATGTCGGGGTTCTCCGCGGTGATTTTGGTCGCCAGCGCGGTGAAGTCCCTCTCGGCGACCTGTGTCTTCTCTCTAAAGAGGACTGTGCCGCCATTATCTTCGAACGCCTCGTAGAAGAAATCGGCAATACCTTCACCATACGTGTCGGAATCATCGATCACGATCGCTTTTTTAAGACCCATGTCCAGAGCGAACAGAGCGCCCGCAGGTCCTTGGAGATCGTCGGTCGCGCAGGTGCGGAAAACTCCACTCAGACCCTGCAGAGTCAAGTCAGGATTGGTCGATCCCGGTGAGATCATGACAACGTTCGCCTCGCTATACACCGCTGAAGCAGGGATCGAGCAACGACTGTTGTAGTGTCCGACCACTCCGATAAGGTTTCTATCGGAGATCAGTGTATTGGCGACGGTAACGGCAGTCTTATCGTCACTCATATCATCGCCCTCGACCATCTTGAATTGAACGCCGGCAGCTTTCGCTTCTTCGCTTTCGTTCATCGTCTCGATGGCGAGTTGAGCGCCACGTTTGATATCCATTCCTTGTGCGACCGAGCCTTGGGTGATCGGCGCAGCTACACCGATCGTGTAAGTGGTCACACCGGTGGCAGTGGTAGTACCGTCATCGCCACCGCCAGCGTCTCCTCCGTTGCATCC
This sequence comes from Coriobacteriia bacterium, assembly GCA_009784095.1. Lineage (GTDB taxonomy): Bacteria > Actinomycetota > Coriobacteriia > WRKU01 > WRKU01 > WRDL01. The sequence goes on from WRDL01000017.1 coordinate 6,753, forward strand.
CACCAAAGCGATGGCAAGAAACGCGACGAAAAGAACAATCGCCAGTGTCTTGAATTTCATAACTTCATCTCCTTTGTAATGTCACATAAACGATACGTGGAAAACCACGTTTTAATAAGGGTAGCATAAAATGTAAATATTATTAAAGGGTTATTCGGTCTGAGAAAACAATTTCTCTCCCCCGATCGGTGCGAGCGCCAATAGCGATGTCAGACCAACGAACGTTATCGCGTGCCCGGCAACGATCAAGAAGAACACGACCTTTATGAATATCTCATCGGAGCTCATGACCGGACTGTCGGGGTGAAGGGCGTCTCCGGCTCTCATCGCCCACACGAGGAGCAGCCATGAACCGATCACGAATACGATGTCGAATGCGGCACGCAGCCGTCTGCTCTCGAGTACGAGCGGGAGCACGAGCATAATCAGTCCCAGACACATGATCACGACCTGGATCACCAGACGCGGATCCTCGCTCATGATCTTCAATATAGGAGTTTGCGATGCCGAGAAGTCCCAGGTGTTATATGCGGCGGCAAACCCCAGCACGGTCCCGATGGTCCACATCAATACCGTCGACCAGCGCAAAGCGCTCGTCCAGCGCCATGCGGCCTCTTTGTGGCTCAAAAGATACCATAGTGCGAGTAGGAGTAAAAAACCGAACGCAATCAGTGTCGCCCAAGTCAACGCCCCATGATAGACCGGCAGACGCACCTTGGTTCCCAATCCTTCGACCGCGGGGAACCGATAGGCGAAAAAGAGTGCGCTGAGGATACCGAGAACGGTCACACACGCGGGAATGATCAGTCTTTTCATCAAGTAGAAAACCTTTCTTGTGACAATAGGGTCGGTTCCGTTTGTCCCAAATATCGCTTAAAGGACGAACCTCCAGTCCCAATCCTGCGAAGTTGTCACGGGCGCTACCACGCGCGCAGTCTATTGTGCCATATATTTATTGAAGTGGGATGTGTGGATCGACTTCTCTTTTGGTTGGGACAAAAGGAACCGACCCTATTATCTTACTGACTTAGAGTGGATCGACTGTACGGGGTGCCCAGGAGTAACGACGCGCGCCGGCATAGTCATCACGCTCGCTCAGCGTCGAGACCTTGACGACATCACCGGTGTTGGGAGCATGGATGAAGTAGCCATTCCCCAGATAGATACCAACATGGCGGATCGGATTGCCGAAAAAGACGGCGTCACCGGGCAGAAGCGAGGCTCTCAAAGATACCGGCGCACCGGCGGTCACTTGCGCACTCGCGCTTCGCTCGAGAATGACACCATGTTGAGCGAAGACGAACTGGACGAAGCCGGGACCATCGAAACCGCTCTTGTCGGCGCCCCCCCACACGTAGGGGACTCCGCGATAGGCAAGCGCGGTCTCAGCCGGTGAATCGGGTGCGATCGGTGCTGAGTCACCCTCGGCAGACAAGACATTGACGTTATAGCGCGCCTCGCGCATATCCTCGATGGCGTAATACGCCGCAACGAGATCGGCGAGCTCAGTGTTCTCCTCGACCAACGCATCGGTTCGCTGCTTATTGCGCGTCTCTATCTCGATCTTGCGCGCTTTGAGCTCGAAAGTCAGACTCGCCGCCTCATCGCGATCTATGAGCAGCTGAGTGAGCGATGCTTGCAGCGCCGCCTTCTCTTGACCGATACGTTCGCGCTGTGAACTGTCATTGATGTTCAAGATCTTGAGGTAACCGAAGCGTTGGATGAGGTTCTGGACCGATGTCGCGTCGAGAAGTATCTCGATCAAGGCGAGGTCCCCGCCCTTGTAATGCATGACGGCTCGGTCGGCGAGTTGGCGAGCTTGGATAGAATACGCCTTATTGAGCGCTTCGAGATCGAGTTCCTTTTGCGCGATGTCGGAGTTGATCGCATCAAGCCTGCTTTGAGCGTCATTGTAGAGCTCGACCGCGATCTGAGTTTCCAGATCAATCTCGGCGACCTCGAGAAGATAAGCCTCAAGAGCAGCACGCTGATCATCAGAAGCCATATCGAGCATCGTCTGTGCGTCATAGCTGATATAGTCACCGTCGTTGAGTGACTCGGTAAAGGGTGCAGCGATGGCGAGTGTCGAAGGAAACGCCGCAATGAATAGAGCCACGATCACACATGAAAGGGCGCGCGCAAAGCTGATATCATGTCGAGCTGTTGCGTTCATGTGTTCAAGTATACGGGGGTCACAGCACCAACTTCAAGGGTTCCACACAAAGACTGGAAGAAAAGCAGACGAGCTACCCGTTCACTTGCGTCTAGCGCGAGTCGATGGTAGAGTGGTAACTCGCTTGAAAGTGCGGGGTGGAGCAGTCTGGTAGCTCGTCGGGCTCATAACCCGAAGGTCAGGGGTTCAAATCCCCTCCCCGCGACCATAAGTCAAAAACGAAGGCCCTTCAGGGCTTTCTTTTTTGGCTTACTGGAGCGGGGTTGGGCGATTCTGTCAATCCCCTCCCCGCGACCAAAAATTAAATGACCCGCTTTTAGCGGGTTTATTTGATTTTTTGTTCATGAGAAGGGATTTGAACCCGTAGGGCGAACAGCGACTTTTGGGAGCTGTTCGTAAGGAGCGTAGCGACGTAGGCAGATTCGCGAAGCGAATATGCGCCAATCCCCACCCCGCGACCAATCGTCGGGTACTAGCAGTCAGAAGAGCTTTCCAAGCCTGTCCTGCTCTCTGCGTCATTGTTCTTTAAGAGTTGATCTAGACTGAATTTGGGGAAGAAATCGGGGAGAACTATCATCCCCTTTTCCTTTCGTCTATCCACACAGCTTCTTGGTCATATAGCGATATGGAATATGAGTCACGGGACTAATGTATTCATCACCATAAAACACATATCCATTACGCGTATAGAAGCCATATGCTTGATAACGCGATGAGACACCGACCCTCATAATACCTAGCCCCAAAGCCCGTTCCTCCGCTTTTTGCATCAACGCACTCCCAATCCCATGGCGCTGAACGGTCGGATCGACCACAACCTGACACAGTCTGAGTTCATCATTACAACCCACTGGAGTCGGATGTCCGGGTGACTCGATATCGGATGGCATGATGCGCGTAACACCAAGAATACGTCCCTGCTCGTCACGCGCGACAAAGAACTCTCCTCCGTCACCGGCACGTAGCCAATCAGATTCATTGGGCACACCCCACGGTTCAAAAAGTTGGTCGTATATAAGACCACGCATATCTTGTGTGACATCTGTTATTGCGACATTGTCGATTCTCATCGCGAGCTCCTTTCGTGCCACCTCATTGAGATACCTCACCGCGACCACTGCGGGGTATTTGCAGTGTCATGTCGGCCAATTCTTATCGATTCCCCATTTTTCTATAACATCCTGTAGACCCTCAAACCAACACTGTTTATGAGCGGTATGATGTTTCCCATCACATCAATTGCTCTTTTCTTTTCGACATCCGGCAGATCGTCAAACGATACCATCAAAGGATGTCTTTTGTTATCATCATCTTGAACCTCACTATATGTCCACCCATCGTTTTTTCTAGAATCTATCCAATCGTTGTGTTCGAGTTTTGCCATTCTTTTTATCTCTTCTCTTGTAAAAGCATCGACCGTTCGATACGGTGCATCACCGAGGTCATAGGCACAGTCGACAGATTTCAACTTTCTTGATATAGCTCTCGCTTGTTCGCGATACTGATCCTTGAGATCTTCGGATAGCTTATCCCATGACTTCTTGCCTTCTTTATCAACATGCTCGTTTCGCTCTTCGCTTTTCAACAGATGATCGTTATGGATGGCCTCAGCAAGATCTTCGAGATATCCATTCAAAATGGTGTCAGTCAGCACTAATCGGATAAAGGCATCAGCATCAACATGCAGATTCATTTGTGTGTAAAATGGCAGAGATACTGGCTCGAAAGACGTCCCCTCTATGCGGCTCATATCAAGGATCGCCTCCATTGAGCGGGCACCATGTTCATATTTTGTAATCAAGAGCATTGCCCGTAAAATGTCGTCGCTGACTTGAGCCTTGCCCTTCTTGCTGATCAGTCCTTTTTGTTCTAAGTAACTCCGTAGCAGTATAGCTCTTCTCAAAATGAATCCCTGCTCATCCGAGTTGCTTGTTTGATTCGGACCCAAAATATTGATCGTGCCTCTAAGCCGGCTGACAAAGTCAGGTGCCTTAACCCTTTTGAAATAGCTCTCCTTTTCGGCGTCCTTTTTTCGTTTTCGGATAGTAGTCTGCTCGTCATGACCATTCTGCCTGATAATCTCATAACGTTGATTAATGGGTGAAATGAAATCTTCAAAGCTGAAAGCTGTGCCTCCGGCAAACACGAAAATAGCTTTTCCGATAGGATGGACACCGCTCTCATCTTTGAATTCTCCATCCTGCATGGGCGCAAGAAACGATTGGAGCCATTTCAAACCGTCGGAATCGAATTCATCAAAAAATACGAGTGGGAGTTTGCCCATCAATACAATATCTCGAACTTGATGGAATGCTGCGCTTAGATCTGCGGCGTCTGTTATCTGGGATACATTAATCTCGATCGATACGATCAGATCCTTATTGAGAGTCTTTGCGATCTGTTTTACTCCAAAAGACTTTCCGCTTCCCGGTGCGCCGAAAACTGCAATTGATAAGGGGCTTTTTGGATTCTTTTTATCAACATACTCGGTAATGAGATTCTTTATGTTTTGGAAAGCCTCGATCTCTCTGCGATCGACCGTCGTTAATGATCCGCATGAGAATCTTGGGAGACCCTTGAGCACCTTATTGCCGTTTTTCACATAATTGATTGCCAGATCATACAGTTTTACCCGATCCTCCCCCTGAATGACACACCAGTAATCCGGATCGGCTACCATTCTATCGGTAGGATTTGGAATCTTGTTTGAAAATATCGAAAGTGGTGAACTCCAATTTGTCCAGTCGGTAAAGTCCGCATTGCTAATGCTTTTTATCGAATAACCGGTTTCGCGTAGATTTCCGATCGGATTAAAGTCGCTCGATAAGAACTCTGCAGACAGCATATCATTTGTCTTTAACCAAGTTCGAATGGTAAATGCGGTCTTCAATGCCCATAGATCTGGGATTTTCGAAGGGTATTCAATACTCAGTGAGCCCTCAGGTTTGCCGCTGAAAAACATAAGATGCGCAGAAAAATCAGTTTGATCCCCCCGCATGATCACCCCTGCCTCATCGCCAAATACCACGAAGATGTTCGTACTACCCAAGAGATAAGAGAACTTTGGATTGTTTTTTAGCTGCCACAGCAAATCAGTCGCGGTCCGTTCCCATGAAACTTGTTTGCTGATAAGTGCCCCATTTGAGCGCAGTACATCAGCATCGATCATAAGAAACGTCTGGTGTTTTATTTTGCTAAAGATTTCATTATCAGGTAGACACTTTTCTGATGACCACAGAATTCTTTTTCCCAAAGGGATCTTATCGGAAATGCCATATCCCTCATCGAACACTACAACGTTCTCGCCATTACCGATCATCGTCTCAGCGACCACTCCGCTAAATCCTAATGATTCACCGAACAGATAGCAATCTCCACTGGTCGTGATCTGAATATTCTCGGTCGCTGGTATGTTTGCAGTAGTCTGATCTATTCCAAACAGTAGCGCGAGTAAATATGCCCCAGCAGGCATGGACAGTACTTTATAACTACCAAGATCGTTGAGAAGGAGCTTACGATCATACGCATGTCCGTATATAGTCAGGCTTTCCGACAACAGCACGTGGCCTCCCTGATTGGTGCTGGCATGAATGCATTCCATCCTCATGCGCGACCACTTCTCTATAACTTACGCTCGAGCTTTCACGGTAAGAAAAAGCAGTCTTGATTTTATAGTTTCTGCCTATCAAGAAATCTATGCATCATGAGTATTAACAAAGTATGCGCAAAAGTTTACACAAAGATACACTGAACCATCAGTTGCATCCAAAATGGAAATAGTTCCTTGTTTCATGTTGCAATGGGAAATTATTTGCTGAACGAGCGTATGTACCATGAATGCAAATGCCATGCGTGACCTGCACGTTTGTAGTTTTTCATCATCAAATATCGCTAGGTGCTGTAACCACCCCGCGACCATAGGAATCTATCGATCCGCTCTTGCGGGTCTTTTGATTTCTTATGCTGCGACGTGGGATCTGAACCCGACGGGCAAAATGCGACCCTAGGAGCATTTTGTAAGGAGCGAAGCGACGTAAGCAGATTTGCGAAGCAAATCTGTGCCAATCCCCTCCCCGCAACCTCAGGAATCTATCCCTCAAGCAACTCTTTTCTCATACTTTCCGAGATCTTGCTGATCCGCTTCTTGTCCTGTGAGAGTTGGATGATGATCTGATCGATCGCGATCAGTAACAGTATGCTGTATCGATTTGCAAATATGAACTCGGTCAGATTGTGATTGAAAAGGTCGGGATAAAACTCGATTACCTGTGAGACGACCATTATCAGGATGTAGAACAAATATAGAGCGGTCTTGAACGACACGAAGGCATCGAAGAATAATACCTTCAAAATACGGAAGTCTCTTTCAACATCATCTGATGTCTTCAGTCTCTCAATCGTCTTTTTCGACTCGAGCATTTTAAGATTCGAATCATCCCAGTACAGACCAAGAACGATTAGAAATAGATTTCCCATATATCCCAACAAAAGCGAATACCGCGATATCCAGGTAAAAGCCAGATAGACAACCGTCCCATATAACAGGTTCGAATAGCATACATAGAGCAGATACCTTAGCCCCTTTTTGATCTTTTCAGACATTTATCTCTCCCCATTCGTTCAGTCTTTCTCTGAGCCAGCACCGAGGGCTTGGTGAACTGAAAGCCAAAGCGTTCGGTGTTGATGATCTCCTGTTCCAATTATAAAGTACACGCCCGGCATCCTCTTTCGATCAATGCCGGGCGTCATGAGTGCAATGCTTGGATGAGACTGCCTCTCTAACGGTCTTCCTTTTCGTCGATCCGTCTGGGCCGAATTGATAAGATGAGTACGCAAGTAGATCCACCAAGGAGCATCAAAACCCACTCATACGGAAAGCTGTCTCCGGTCTTTGGAGCCGTGGAAGTTGCTGAAACCGTACTCGCTCCAACAAGCGGAGGGTCAGCATCACCCGAATCCGTACCCTCAAGAAAATGATGCGTGAAGTATATCTCATCGACCTTGAGTCCATCTGCGCCATAAGTGATGATGCTGACGTCCATATCTCGCGCAACCCAAAACTCCACCGTATAGATCCTCTGATCACAGAAACAGTCAGAACGCTGACGTGACAGATGTTTGATCTGATACGAATACACACCGGGTCCGTCAAATGCGAGTGGCCCGATACTCATCTCATCGTTTCCCTCGATTGAAAAGAGAAGACCTTGCGCAGTCGATCCATCAGGCAGAGGATATGATGCATCCTCTGGTATCAAGATATAGTCGAAGTTTCTATCCTGTGGTGGTTTCTGCTCAGGATAGTCCAACACTTGTTTGATTAGCAAGATCGGTGCGTCCACCGTTTGTGCTTGCGCGTCCGTAGTCGTGATACTACCGATCAGGCAGGTGTTGATGATCATTACTATGAGGAAGAACACAACTCCGGTTATGCCTGATTTGTTATTCAATGTCGTATTCCTCCTTTCCAAGAAGAGTGCGTGCTTAGCGCACGCACTCTTCTTCTCGCAAGTATCTAGTGGATTATCTGTGTTGCCTCAACGGTATATCTTTTGCGTGTTTTGACCGCAACACATACGATCGCTGCTACCGTCGCGATAGCGATCATGGCGATAAACGGCAGATCGTTCAGGTTAAGACCGGTCGGGGTGACCGTACCACGATCGTTGTTAAAGTCAGCACTGTTGACCGACTCGCCGACACGCTCGACATCCGTTGACAAGGATGCACCGAGTGTACCTACTACTTTTTCGCCACTTTTTCCATCAGTGATGATAATAAAGCTGGGCGTGTATGCAGGAGTACCCACTTCGGTGACCTTATAGGTCGTACCAACGGGAGTGTTGATAAAAACCAGTGTCTGCTTATCTTTCAGGCTAAAAGAAGCCTGCGTGCCCGAGACGATCTTGAGATAAGCCTGTCCATTGCTGTCAGTGCCGGCGATCACACCATTGGCCTCTTCAGTGACGACTTTGCCATCCTCTATGACATAAGCATGATAGACCAGTCCACCATCGGACACCGGCACCAGCGAGGGCGCGAGAAGGTCCAAGGTGTAGTCAAAGTAGACCGTCGAGCTGGCGAACTCACCAGAGACCGTCTTTGAGATCGACAGGGTCGAGTTCTTGGTCGGATCAGGATCATTGGGATCGCCCCCATTGGTCTTGATATAGGTGTTGGTGAACGTCATCTGAGAGTAGCCGAACTCTTCTCCGCCACCCGGGGTCGGGTCGACCTTGATACCTGCTGGCGTCGTGGTGCTATCTGCTTTGAGGACCTCTGTAGTAATAGCGGCGACGTAGGTGCCTGTCTCAGATCCGGTCTTGTCCTTGACATAGACGGTGACCTCATACTTCGCATCGGAGTAGATCATCATCTCATGGACCGCATCGACCTTATAGGTGTCGCCGATCTCGGTGATCTCATAAACATAGACACCGGCATTGGCAAAGCTGTACTTACTGAAAATACCGTCAGATTCCATGACGATCGTACTGACACCATCCTTGGTCGTGGTGATTGCCTTATCCGCTGAATTGAGGATGATCTCCTTTATCGCCGGCATATTCGTCTCGGTCGCTTTGTCTCCATCAACACTGATTGCAGAGACTGCGAACGTAAAGGATGCCCCTGGGTTCTTCGTCCCCTCAGGGAACTGGAGCAGCTTGGTCAGAGCTGCCTCTGCCGGCTTTTCTTGCGTGCCGATCAAGGCACCATCATCATTAAGACCCTCTGCAAATGCACTTGTCAGACCACTGAGGCTCAGTACGAATACTAAACTCAATGCGAGGATCAATTTCGTTTTCTTACACATGGTATTTCCTCCTAAACTCATTACAATTTCATTTCTCTTACGTAGTACTGCTTGGTTTCTTTGGCATCTTCTTTCTGTCTTTTTTTGGGGGACTGGCTCGATATCATGACCCCTCTGGTCTTGGCATATCACCCCTCCTTTCGGTGGAACGTGCGTGGTGTTATCACATTGAGAGCTATTAGGCTCGTCGAGAGAATGATGAGTAAAATCAGGAATGACACCGTCGGGCTTACCGCCTCTGCACCGGATATGACCACCTGTTCGCGCGTATTTACGAAATCGAACGTGCGCATATCTTCGGCTATGACTAGATAACCGGTGTCACCACCCATGCCAGGTTGCGTCTGCTCACTGTCGTGATAGACCGTCGCGTACCGGGGACTTGTTTCCTCAATGATCCGGACCTGGGTACCGACCAAGATCTCTTCGATCGTGATGGATTGTCCGTGCGCAAGTGCTACCAGCACTTTGCCTTCATCGTCAAGGATGATCTGACCGGTATCTTGGTCATCGACCGAGTAGCTAATGATGCTGTCTTTTGGCAATGGTATTCCTGCTTCATCCCTAAAATAGAGCGTGAAGTCAAAGGCTCGCTGAGTATCGGCATACTCACCGACTACCTGCTTTGAGATCGTAAAGGTGGCTTTGGGAATATGCTTTCTATACACGAAGTGGACGATCTGATGAGCGACCACCGGGTCGATCTCGATCTGCTTCGATTCTGTATAGTGCCCCGCAGTATAGTCGCCCACAGCGTAGCCTACAACATCGTATCCATCGAGCGAAGGGATCTGCTTTTGATACTGGAACGCAGGAGGTTCAACGAAGGCCACGCTGTCTTCGGCGATCTTCTGTCCCTGCTCGTCTACGTATTTTTCCGTAACAACATAGGTCTGTAAGAGCTTGACCGGTTTGAGCATGTTGTTCGCATTATTGTTATGCGCATTGTAGCCATTGCGGGTCTTTATCGAGTAGATGTCCATGCTATTATCGACATCACGAACGATCACGCCGAGAGTCGTATTTCCGTTCGTGGCAACGATTCTGTCAACACGCGAGCTCGCAAGATCGGCAGAGTAGGCAAAGTTTTTGTAGTGAGC
>WRDL01000018.1 GCA_009784095.1 Coriobacteriia bacterium
CACGGTCTCAGCAACTCCGGACGTAAAGGTGATCTGAGTAGTACCAGCAGGCATGATATAGGCATGATAGGTCGGGCTTCCCGATACCAGCGATGGTGCGGTCACCATGACTGAGAAGCTAAATGGAGTCGTGACTGATGCATAATCACCACTGACCGTCTTTATAATGATAAGAGAGCTGTCATCAGGATCAGGCTCGGTTCCGGTTCCCTGCTTGATAAAAGTGTTCACGAACACCATCTCACTATCACCTGGGGTAGGATCGACCTTGGCACTGACCTCGTCGCCCGCATCATTATGGGTCTTTGTGGCGGTAATGTTATCGATATAGATCACATTGGGGGCAGCGCCATCATCTTTGACATACACCTTAAGGGTATAGGAAGCCAGTGAATAGTCCATCGTCTCACGAAAGGTACTCCAGGTACCGGCGGTTTCGGTGACGGTATACTCATAGACTCCTGCGCTGGTAAATGTCGTATCGGCAAAAATGCTTGGTGATTCTTTCACGACAGTTTTAACGTCACCAGAGATTATCCCCGTGTCTAAAGCATCAAAGTCAATGGTAAAGCTTCCACCAACTGCCGGCGGTTTGGTATCCTCATCCCCGTTGACGCTCACTCCGGTAACGGCAAACTTAAAACTTGCCGTCGGTGTCGTCGTACCGATGGGCATTTGCAGTGTCTTAGAGATGGCTGCTGCGGTCACCTCATCAGCTATCGCTATCGATGTGATGCTCAGGCACAGCACGACAGCAAGCACGAAGGCAACTGCCATCAATACTTTCTTTCTTTCTCGACTCATTGTCTTTCCTCCCGTTCCTTCTCTCCTGTTTTCTTTCTTACCTGTATAACTGCTTTTTCTTATCTATCTAAAGGCCTCTTCTCCGAAGTAGAGTAATTGCCGTTCCTTTCGTATTGTGTATATTGACTGGTCCATAGATACGGCTGTCGGTCGCGCCCTCGCGTGCATCGCCTAACACGAACACCTCATCTGCTCCTACGGTGAGTGGGAAGCTGACTCCCTCTTCCCACCGATAGGTTTCTTGAAAGATCGAACGTTCAAGTTGGAGGGCACCGTTGATCATCAACCCTTGCTCCGTAATATCGACCGTATCTCCTTCTCTTGCCACGACCCTTCGTACCTGGGTCTCTCCATCAATACTAAACACTGCTAGATCTCCTACGATGTAGTCTTTATCCCATCGATAGAACAACACGATGTCTCCATCCCTTACCAGTGGGTCCATACTCGAGTCGAGGTTGTAGTGCAAGCCATAAACAAAGGTGAAGAGCACCACCCCGATCAGGATTATCGCCCCGATCTTGAGACCAAGCATGCCCAGATCATAAAAGACCGTTCGCGGCTTGGTTTGCGCCTTTGCAGAAGATGCGGGATGGAGCTCCTCTGCCGGCGCAGGTCCATCAGCGGTCGGATCCCCCCTCTGATGATGCATCTCTTGAAACGTCCTCGTCATCTTCGTTACTCTTTTCTACTGAGCTGCGCTCAGACGTTTGGTTCGGTAAACCTGTACGGTGATCGCTCCTGCAAATGCCACAACAGCGAGAACGATAAAGGTCAGGTGAGTTGCGCTGAGATACGCGTCAGGGATCTGAATCCATTCGTTCGTAAAGTCGAACTGGCGATCTTCGCTCATCTCGAGCATGATTGCAGAGTTATTACTGCTTCCACCGGTATCATGATCCTCAACAACACTTGAGGGAGCCTCACTATCGATGAAAGACGTGTCGTAATTGATACGATCGTCGCTTGACAGGGATTCCACAATGCGAATGTATGCAGCAAGCGGTACCTCGTCAATGATGATCTTCTGACCGTGTGTGAGTTGGAAGGTGGCCGATCCGGTCGCGCCGGTACTGAGTGTGCCACTCCCAACCTGGGTAGAGCCCTCCATGATCTTATACTCAAAGTCCCTGATGGGTTCTCCCTGATCGTCTTCGATAGAGGCGGTAAACTCCCACATCTTATTTTTGTAGGCATAGGAACCTTCTACCGTTTTTGAAATAGTGAGGGTGGTATCCGCGGGCTTTCTCTCATTATAGATAGTGATCAATTGAGCGATCTGGCCATAGTAGCGATCCCACAAAGGTTCACCGATCTCATCTCTCTTGGTCTGTGAGATCGGGTCGAAACTAAAGAAGGTGATGGCATCATCACCGGTAGGTAACGAATGCGTCTTGGGAGCATCAAGTTCGACCAACGCGTAGAGATTATGCAGCGTGCGAACAATACCGTCGGAATCCTCAAAGGTGAACATGCCATTGGAATCCGTGGTGCCAACTCCCACATAATAAAAGGTCCTTGACCCAAAGGTCCGCGTCGCGTCGACCCCCGATGGTGGGGTTGGGTGCGCGTTGGGGTAATACCAGTCGACGTAGAGGGCAAAATAGGCCCCTTCAATAGGATCCTGATCGGGATCTGAGAGCTTTTGAAGATCGAGTGTGGTCCGGCCGGTACCTCCTGCGCCACCACCGATCGATTCGATCATGTAATCTCCTTCGATCGCTGATTCATAATCAGACCCAAGGATCGATACCGTGTTCTTGAGCGAGACCGTCTCTCCGACCGCGCCTTTGACCAGCGCTGAATAGCTTAATCTGAGCGAAACTCCATCGGGGACCTCCATAAAGATCTCATGGTCGTTGATACTGATAAGCGTATAGGTATTAGCATCGACTACGTCGCCCTTTGTCAGAGTGACCCAGCTATTGGAGCCGGGGCTCGTCTCTTTCTCAAGTTTGATCGTGCTGGTATAGAACGCCATGGATTCGGTCATCTCATCGATGACGTCATAGTAGCCTTCCTCGCCATTAAGTATGAGCCCTTGAGGGTTGATCCGTATGCTCCAGTTTGCGGTGTTGCCGTCAAGTTTCCCACCTGCCAACTGTTTCGTAACAGGGGAATTGCCCATAACGAGCGAGCAGTTCTGAGAATAATCCTCGCCATTGAGCCTGATGTTCGCGACATTATCGATGGTGTCCTCACCTAAGACAAAACCGGTCATGTCGACAACCTGCATACGATAGACGACCTCATAGACGCGACCGGGACGATAGATCGGATTCATGACAGCGGGATTCAGGAGATCCGCCGAGAATCGTTTGACCGCAGGATCTGAGGTTGTGGTGGTGTTCGCTGTGACCTTTATAGTATTGCAAGCTCCTCCGAGCACACCCCAGAATGGTTTGATATTTTGCGGTGGACCCCATTGCGCGATATTTGCGTAAGTGGGAGCGACGGATTTGTATCCAATATAGAGCGCGTCATCGACGAGTTTCAACCGAGAGTCGAACGTATCGGTCAGGATCGCTTCGGTGAGTGCGGAGAGATAGTAGGCATCAAGGCGAACGCGATACTCGATGATCTTCGCTCCACCGTCGACCCACACGGCATTTTTTTGAATCGGATAATAGTTAAACGTGTTGGAGCCGGCATTCTTACCCCCTTGGTTCCATAACTGATACCCAAAGTTATAGAGAACACCACCTGCTTGGTTGGCTGGAGTATTATTGTTCGCGATTTTCATATGGTCTTCGAGCGTCGCCGGACCTGAACCGCTGAGTGGTTTATCCAGTGGGACAGAATAGGTAATGGTAATGATCACATCATCATTAAATGGAAATACGCCATTCCTATAGTTTGCCGCAGTGGGGAAACTGCCGGTACCGTCAGGAAAATAAATGATCCACGCTGCACCAGTGCTTGTGGTTCTATAGTCAACATCTCTCGTTAAAGTGGTAGGGGTCCCCCCTGACTTTGATACCACGGTGACCACCAGATCGTTTGGTGGCAATGAAGCAAATTGAACGGTTCCGGCTGGTCCTTCAGCCCTGATCGTATCTTGGATGTAGTAGGAGTTGTTATACATCTGCTGAGGAGTATTGAGTACCAACGTGTACTCGATTATTCTCTCTTCCGGTATTAACAACGGGGTCTTGACCGTCGTGAGACCTTCAGGTGGCAGGCTACCCAAAACGGTATATTGTGGATCACCCGGAAAATCGATCTTCGCGACATTCGAGTATTCCCAAAGACTTCCGGAATCAGCGGTCGTCGTATACTCCAGATACACATAGTACACATCTGCACTACTGAGGTTGGGAATCTCGTAGGTGAAATCACCTGAGCTGATCGTCGTTGGCGACACTGATAGCACGTTGTAACCGGAGATGACACTGCCACGTTCCCACGTCGTCGTATCGCGATCGTACAACGTCACCTTCATGCTCCCCGCGACATAACCGGTAATACCTGCGCCATAGACATCGGTGATCGTTTTTCCGTTCAGGACATCACGCCCATTGCCGATCTCGATACACCAGGTCATGGTCGAGCTCGTATTGCTGATTCTTTTCTTGAGGATGAATGTCTCTTTAATGAGATCGGTCGATACTTCCTTCTCATCGACCAGATTCTTGGGTTGAATATCATCAAGGTAGGCCGAAATGATATTTTTCATCCAGAACGCATAGTTCATACCTTTGGTCTCCGGACGCGTCAGATTCCATGGTGCGAGCGTCGCGAACTGATTGATATCTATCGTGTAGGTGACAAGGATCGTATCTCCTCTATCATACGGTCCCGGAAATGTGAGATCGAAAACGCCGCCCCCACCAAGGGAGCCGTCGAGGGTGACCCACGTTGGTGCAATAGAGGTCGCTAATCCACCATTGACCGAATACTGAAGCGACCCATTTATCTGACTTCTCAAATAGGTCAGTGCGGTCCCACTGAACGCTCCGCTGGTGATGCCATCAGCGCTTTGAAACATGGTGTCCCTCAGCTTGATGTTCTCAACGTCGTCTTCAAGAATGTCCACCGCTACGGTGTAGGTCAAGCATTCGGTCTGCCTGTCATATGAATAGTTCTTACCCAGCTCTAGAGGGATCGGTGGTGGTGGCTCGAGATCGATTTCATAATCTCCGCCGTTGAAGGGAAACACCATTTTCCCGTCACCCTCGAAATGCGTCATCAGATCGAGATCGAAGCTCACCGCGATGGAGTATTTCGCGCGATACTCCGGTGAGAGGACCAGGGTCAGAAGCCCGTTGGTATCGATACTGAAAGCGATAGCCTCAGGAAGTTGTGGCGAACCGGACATGCTGGGGATGTAGCCCGAGTACGCTTCCGGGAAAGCCATCTCTGAAGGGAACTGATAGGTATAACTGACACCTGCATCCATCCGAGGAGAGAATGGTTCGGTCGATTCCTCGAAGTGCATCATGATGATGTAGGGTTTTCCTGAAATCAAGGGAAGCTGGGGGTCGACGGGATAGACCACCGTACCCACGTTGTCCGTGATCATGAGTGCCGACATGAAATCGGCAAGCTCATCAGCGGCGGCGATACCTATCGGCAGTGGCTCCTCGCTCGTTTTTTGAGTGCCGATCCATTCGGTCGCGAGCACTCCCTCTCCGTCGGCTCGCTGCAGTCCAGAAACACCCCTCGCGTCACCCAACGACTCCGTGTTCGGGTCAGCGGGTTCGCCAGTAAATGCCAAAGAACCAGATACGTTATCTGCGAGCATTGAGGAGATCGAGCTTGCATCGGCTGGAACCAGTGTCTCTCCGATCGCTGCAGAAGCTCCGAAAACCGGCAGAAGGATCGACGCGAATAGCAGTAGTGCACATGATAAGGAAAGCACTTCGTGTGTATTGACGCCTGCTGAATGCAGTCGCTTCATACTTTTCCTCTCAAACAAATCCATCTCACTACCTCTTTAGATGCACGAGTCTTTATTATTTAGTTGTAGTGCGAGCTCTTCCATTTTCTCGCAACCTTTTTACCGGCCAGCGAGTTTTTTTCATCTTCCTATCGTATCACCACTTCATCGCTTTATTGCATTTTGGTCATTCGTGATAATAACCATTGCCTTCCTTTGTGAATCGATAAGACTCCACCTGAATCATATTCATCGAGTTCTGTTCCTTTCCAAGCAGAACCAAAATTGATTCATTCATACACTTTAATCACTTGGGATGACGATTGCAAGCTATTTTATGAATGAATGCCCGAAGGGGCGTTCTCAGTACCTTAAGGCAGAAATGATGCTAAATGGGTTTAAGGATTTAGACACATAAAATGATCGCCTTTTGGTTGTGCACTGCGTTGATCTCCGTGAGTGGGTCTCACCCTTAGTATTTGGAGTATAAGAAAAAGGTCTCTTCTCGAGACCTTCTCTGACACTCCCTATATATATCAAACGCGGCGATGTGTGTCGCTACGTCATTAACGCTTTTCGCTGTGTGCCCATCTGATCGCGGCATCGTCTCGCAAAGGGACGATCGTCTGACGACGGGTCGCTACCAGCTCTTGTTTCTCAGACTCACGCTTGAGCCGTTCCAGCTCCTCGCGCAGATACTTCAACTCCGTGACCAAGGAATTGCGCTCATCCTCGAGCTCGAGGATGCGGATCACTCCGGCAAGGTTGATGCCTTCGTTCTGCGTCAGATCCTGGATCAGGCGAAGCCGCTCGATATCCGCCTCGCTGTACAGACGAGTGTTACCCCGCGTACGCTGTGGCTGCACCAAACGTTTCCTCTCATATATACGCAGCGTCTGCGGATGCACTCCTGCAAGATCGGCGGCTACACCAATCATATATACCGGACGCTGTCTATCTCTTTCTTCACTCATTACCTTCCTACCATTTCCTTACTTTGCCCGTAGTCGACTGGGCAAACTCTTTCAGCAGATCCTTTTGCTGCTGAGTCATGTCTTTCGGTACTACGATGCGCGCTTTGACCAATAGGTCTCCGTGTGCCGAGCCTTTCAGCTTCGGCGCGCCTTTTCCGCGCATGCGGAATATCTTTCCATTCTGCGTGCCTGCCGGGACCTTCAGGTTCGCCTTGGCTCCACCCGGTAGTGGGACCGTCACCGTGGTTCCGAGCGCCGCTTCATCGACGGTAAGTGGCATATCGAGACGCACATCGGCTCCATCACGCTTGAAGTACTGATGTGGTGATATACGCGTCTTTACGTACAGATCACCTTTGGGGCCGCCACGCTCACCGGCGCCGCCTCTCCCTTTGAAACGGAGCTTGCCGCCGTCGGTCGCGCCAGCCGGCACGTTGACGGTCATCTCCCCACCTGCGGGGGTCTTGACCTTGATCTTGGTTCCCTTGAACGCTTGATCAAAGCTGATGTTGGTCTCCAGCTCGTAGTCCTGACCGCGCGCCGGTCCTTGCTGACCACGCCCGAAACCTCCGAACTGACCTCCACGAGGACCAGCTCCACCGAAGAGACCGCCGAAGAGATCACCAAGGTCGATATCCTCCATGTTCACTTCCTGATATTGACCTCCACCCGGGAAGCCCCCACCGGGGAATCCTCCTCCAGGAAAGCCACCACCCGGATAACCGCCGCCCGGATAGCCACCGGCCGTGCGACCGGTACTACTACGACCAGAAGTGGTGCCACCCGCGTTCGGACCATAACCCGGCCCCGGTCCACTCGGACCGAAGTACTGACCGAACTGGTCGTACTCTTTACGCTTCTTGGCGTCGCTGAGCACCTCGTATGCTTCGTTGATCGCCTTGAACTTCTCTTCGTCACCACCCGCGTCGGGATGATGCTTGCGCGCCAGGTTGCGAAAGGCTTTCTTTATCTCAGCCTCGGTCGCATTCTTACTGACACCCAAGACATCATAGTAGTTTTGAGTAGCCATTATCTAGGCACCTTTTGACACGACGACCATTGCGGGACGCAGTGTCTTTCCTCCCAATCGGTATCCTTTTTGGATCACTTCAAGAACCGTATCGTCGGCGACATCATCGCTCTCTCTGACGCTGACCGCTTGCGCGACCTCGCTGTCGAAAGCCTGGCCGACCGGATCGATCACATCGACTCCTTCGCGCTCGAGCGCACCCATCAGCTTCGTGTGGATCGCCACAAGACCGTCCTTCATCTCGTTATCGGTCTCGCCGGCATGCGCCATCGCAAGTTCGATATCGTCGACGATCGGAATGATCGAAGTGATGACACGTGATCCCGCACGCTTGATCTCATCTTGAGAGCGGGCTTCGAGACGCTTGCGCGTGTTCTCGAACTCAGCCTGTGCACGACGAGCATAGTCTTTCCAGTGCTCGACTTCCGCTTTGAGCTCCTCTTCGACTCCCGGTACCGCTGCCTCGATGTCATCCTTGATTTCAGAGACGCCGGCATCGACGTCCTCCGTTTTGATGGACGCCGCCTCAGCAACGTCCTTCTTGATCGAAGACGCCGCCTCGGCAACGTCCTTCTCGACTGCGGAAGCCACGCCCGCGACATCCTCTGCTATTGCAGAGGATGTCTCGCGCGCGTCATCAACGACCTGCGATGCCGTATCACTGACCTCGTCGATGATCGCTTTTTCTTCTTTATTCATCGTCGACGACCTCGAAATCTCCGTCGACCACATCATCGCCACTCACGTCTTCTACGACAGGCTCGTCAACAACGACTTCCTCGGTCGATGCTTCTGGCGCCTGAGCGTCCTGATAGACGAACTCAGCAAGCTTGAAGCTCTTCTCCTGCAGCGCGTCGTGACGCGAGCGGATCAGCTCGGCATCCTCGCCCTCAAGCGCCTCGCGCAGATTGGCGATCGCACTCGTGATCTCACTCTTGAGACCGGAATCGACCTTGTCGCCCAGATCCGTCAGAGTCTTCTCAGTTGAGTAGGCGAGCGTATCAGCGTTGTTGCGAATACCGATCAGCTCTTTGATCTGCTTATCCGCCTCGGCATGCGTTGCCGCATCGCTGACCATCTGATCGACTTCGGAGTCAGAAAGCGTGGTCGAACCGGTGATAGTGATCTTTTGCTCTTGGCCGGTCCCACGATCCTTCGCGGTCACGTTGACGATACCGTTCGCGTCGATGTCGAAGGTGACCTCGATCTGCGGTACGCCACGTGGCGCTGAAGGGATACCGCTCAGCGTAAAGCGGCCGAGCGTCTTATTGTCTTTTGCCATTTCGCGTTCACCCTGCAGAACGTGGATGTCGACGCTAGGCTGACCGTCGACCGCGGTAGTGTAGACCTCGGTCTTGCGGGTCGGGATGGTCGTGTTGCGCTCGATCATGCGGGTCATGATGCCCCCCATGGTCTCGACGCCAAGGCTGAGCGGCGTCACGTCAAGAAGCAGGATATCGCCCTTGCCGAAGTCGCCACTGAGAACGCCACCCTGGACCGCCGCGCCCATTGCAACGACCTCGTCAGGGTTGACACCCATGTGCGGGTCCTTGCCGGTGATGGACTTGACGATCTCTTGTACCGCGGGCATACGGGTCGAACCACCGACGAGGATGACCTCGTCGAGATCGTCGGTCGATACGCCGGCGTCCTTGATAGCTTGCTCTACCGGACCGCGGGTGCGCTCCAGAAGACTGCTGGTGAGTTTCTCGAACTCACCGCGGGTCATCGTGTAGTCCAGATGTTTCGGACCTGAGCTGTCAGCGGTGATGAACGGAAGATTGATGTGTGCGCTTTCCGCGGTCGAAAGTTCTTTCTTCGCGCGCTCGGCACCTTCCTTGAGGCGCTGAAGCGCCATTTTGTCCTGACGAAGATCGACGCCCTGCTCGGTCTGGAACTTGTCAGCCAACCAGTCGATGATCATCTGATCCCAGTCGTCTCCACCCAATTGGTTGTCACCATTGGTCGCGAGTACCTCGACGACGTTGTCGCCAAGCTCGAGAATGGAGACGTCGAATGTTCCGCCACCAAGGTCGAAGATCAGGACCTTTTGCTCCTTGCCCTTCTTATCCAGACCATAAGCGAGTGCGGCTGCCGTCGGCTCGTTGACGATACGCTTCACATCGAGGCCCGCGATCTTTCCCGCGTCCTTGGTCGCTTGGCGTTGTGCGTCATTGAAGTATGCCGGTACGGTGATGACCGCCTCGGTGACAGGCTCGCCCAGATACTTCTCGGCGTCTGCCTTCAGTTTGGCGAGCGTCATCGCGGAGATCTGCTCCGGAGTGTTCACATCACCATCGATGTTGATCTCAACACGGCTGTTCTTACCGCTGACGACATCGTAGCCGACCGTTTTGCGCTCAGACTCGACTTCGTCGAATTTACGGCCCATGAAACGCTTCACACTCGAGATGGTGCCCTCAGGATTGGTAATGGCCTGATTCTTTGCCGGCTTACCTACCAGACGGTCGCCCTCTTTGCGAAACGCAACGACGGACGGAGTGGTGCGGTCGCCTTCAGCGTTAATGATGATCGTGGGCTCTCCACCCTCGATGACTGCCATTGCGCTGTTGGTCGTACCAAGATCGATTCCTAATACTTTTCCCATAATACTGTTCCTCCTAGACTCTTTCTTGTGTTCCTTCTCAACACGTTTTTCTCTTCTTTTCCTGCTTGTTTTCTTATCGATTGCTCTCTATTCGAATTGCAATTGCCGCTATACTAAAACTTGATAATAATACTGTCAAGTAATATGTGTTGTAGTTGTGAAGACAAGCTGAGCCCTTCACAAAAGCTACAAATCTAACATATCGTTGTCAGATTTTTCGTACTCCTGTCGCGCCGCGTCGATCGCGCTTTTTGTACCGTGCTGCTCACGCTTCTGTGCCGAGTCGTTCGCGTTTCTACGCTGTGTCATTCGCGTTCTTTGGGCTTAGTCGCTCGCGTTTTGCCCCGAACCAATCGCGCTCTTACCACTCCAGCCGATCCGTCGCTTGGGTCGAGACTCCTCGCTCTCGAACTCGCTGCTTCTAGTCACACCCTTCTTTTATATACCGGTTGCAACCTCTCATATATACCGGTTGCAGCCTCTCATGATCGAACCACATCGGTAAGAGACCGATCCTATTACTTCTTTTCTTCTTTCTTTCAGCAATAATCTCAGATAATTTTCCGGTATTATTCTAGCAAAATTTCCTAGTTTTCCCTGTTCAGAGGGGGGGCAACCAAAAGTTGCCGAAAATTCCAACTGAAATAGGTGGTCGAAAGATCGACGCAACCGCAAGATGGGAATTGAAGTACTATTAACACAAAGAGAAAGAGGACCATAATGAATGTAGAGATCGCAGACCGCCTTGCAAGTCGCAGAAAAGAAGCCGGGTATTCACAGGAAGAGCTCGCCATGCAGTTGGGAGTATCGCGCCAAGCGGTCTCCAAGTGGGAGCGCTCTGAATCATCGCCCGATACCAATAATCTGATCGCGCTCGCTAAACTCTATGATGTGTCACTCGATGATCTGCTCTATGTCGATGGCAGCATCGAAGACGATGTTGAGTTCGAGATACAAGATCGCGCGGCTGATTGGGACGATGATGATGCCGAGCCACTCGCAGATGAGATCGATGAGGACGACGCCGAGTTCGCGCAAGATCTCGAAGAGGAATACGACGAGGACGACGAGGGGATCGACGAGGACGAGAAGACCGGCTTTCTCTACAATGACGGCGAAGATTATGTCCACATCTCATGGCGTGACGGGATCAACGTCAAAGACAGCAAAAAGGGTGAACAGGTCCATGTGGGTTGGGACGGTGTCCATGTCGTTGACGCAGGGGATGATCCGACCAATATAACCTGGGCTGAAGGTGAGGGTGTCAATATCAACGGTGTTCACTATGAGAGTTGGCGCGAGGCGGCAGAGGCCTATGACCCGCGCAAGAATGTCTGGCTGACTTTTCCCTATCCTATTCTTGCCACATTGGTGTTCTTTTGGATCGGTTTCGCATACAGCCAGTGGGCGGTCGGCGCGCTGGTCTTCTTGACTATTCCGCTCTACTATATGTTGATCCAGGCATTCGTGAGAAGATCGTTTGATACCTTCCTGACCGCTCTGTATGCGATCGGCTCTACCGCGTGGTTCATCTGGGCGGGTCTGGCACAGGGCGTCTGGCATCCGAATTGGTTGATTTTCCTTACCATCCCGCTGTTCGGTTGGCTCTCTCACGCGCTGTTCGGTAAAAAGAAAAAGAAGAGTATTGAGCAATAGGCTCTCTCCAACATCGTAAATAGGTAGTCACCATTCCCAGAAGGATCGCATAATGGAAAGCACCGCCACGAAAAAACAGATCATATTGTGGGTCATCGGTACCTGGGTACTTCTCTGGCTCATGGCGATCCCTGTCCTTGCAGTCCTCACATTTGTGGGAGAAGGCTTCATCTTCCTATTGGTCTATGCGTCAGCTTCATGGTCTCCCACCATCGCGCTCATGCTCCTGTTCAAGAAGCTCTACCCTGATATCACCCGCAGAGAGTTCTTCCGGACCGTTTTCAGCCAGCGTCTCAATATCCCGCTGATACTGACGGTGACGATCGTCCAAGTGCTCATTTTCATCGCTTCTGTCACCCTGGTCTCACAGATCAGAGGAGTCTCGCTGATGAGCATGCTCAACCTTTCCGTCGCAAATCTCGGTATGTGCCTCTTCACCGCAATCACGCAAGGGGCCACCGGAGAAGAGTCCGGCTGGCGTGGATTCTTGCAGCCGACCCTTGAGCGAAGATTCACGGTGCTCACATCCGCTCTTATGGTCGGTCCGATCTGGTGGTTCTGGCATGTGCCGATGATGGTGTTCGATTCGGGACACCAAGGTTGGGCATGGATACAGTACGCCGTCATCTTCTTGGTCTTCTGTGCCTCACTCTCGGTCATCATAGCGGTCTGCTATAAGCGATGCCGCAATCTCTTCATACCGATGTGGATCCACTTCGTGTTCAATGTGACGATCCCGACCTTCATCGATTTTAACGAGGGAGCCGGTGAGTTGACGCTTCTCACCATCATCACCGCACTGTATTTCCTTGCAGCGCTTGGATATGTGATCTGGTACAAGAGAGTTGAAGCTACCGACCCCCAAGCATTACAAGAGCCGGCCTAGCATTCAGCTGGACCGGCTCTCAGGTGTTTCGATCTATC
The DNA here is from genome assembly GCA_009784095.1 of Coriobacteriia bacterium. Classification (GTDB taxonomy): domain Bacteria; phylum Actinomycetota; class Coriobacteriia; order WRKU01; family WRKU01; genus WRDL01. The sequence goes on from WRDL01000018.1 coordinate 12,876, forward strand.
TTGCGAAGCTCGATACTGAGCGACGCTTGCACTATCGACTTACCCTATAAAGCAGCGTCATACTCCTAGTAGTTGCGTGCCAGAAGCTCGAACTCGGATTGCGGATCTCCGCATACCGGGCACTTCTCGGGAGCACTTTCACCAACATGGAGGTGTCCACAGTTGCGGCAGTGCCACGTGACGACCTCATCACGCTTGAAGGTCGTACCCGCAGACAGACGCTTGTGAAGTTCGTTATAACGAGCCTCATGCTCCTTCTCGATATTGCCGACCATCTCGAACTTGAGTGCGATGTCGTTGAAGCCCTCTTCTTTCGCTTCCTCGGCAAACCCTTTGTACATCTCGGTCCATTCATAGTGCTCGCCTGCTGCGGCGATCACAAGATTATCGACCGTGTCACCGATCGGACCGTTGAGTAATTTGTACCAGATCTTCGCATGCGCCATCTCATTGTTCGCGGTCTCATTGAAGATACCGGCGATCTGCATATAGCTCTCTTTGAGTGCTTGTTTCTCAAAATAGGAATACTTGTTGCGTGCCATCGACTCGCCGGCAAGTGCGGTCTGTAGATTGGCCTCAGTCTTCGAACCCTTTAAATCCATAACGCTCTCCTCTCGTTACTTATTACTTATTACCAAGTTCATGACTCAATAATACCGTTTTTCTCAATGAGCAGAACAACGTCACAGAATACTTACAGGTATTTTACGCGGAGCACATAGAAGGAGCATGAAGACCAACGCCATCACATTGATCGGCCTCCTCTTCATCGCCCACTCCTCTCTTCTCGAAAAGAGAGCGGGAAGGCTCTCTTCCCGCTCTCGTCGCATTACTGAGTTATGTAGCGTTAAGCTATTCAGCGATATCTGCGTCCTACAACGACACCGGCGCCCAGTGAAACAAGAGACACACACACGATGCTGAATACTCCGGCAAAGCTGACTGCATCACCGGTGGGCGGGACTACCGGTTTGTCCGGTCCACCCGCGGGTTCGACGACCAACGTGAACGTCCAGACCGCATCAGCTCCCTCACCGTTAGAGGCGGTCAGTGTGACCGTGTAGGTTCCCACCGGCAACCCTGCCGCGATGTCAAGCTGTTGTGTTGTGGCGTTCCAGGTTATGCCGGCCACCGATGTGATCACCACGGTCGGGGTTGGATCCCCTGAGAGGCTGAAAGGATCGGTCGAAAATGCCGTATAACCTTCAGTAACGGTCATGCTCGTCGGACCTGTGATTCCCGGAGCTCCGGTGAGATAGCCCCACTCGATGGACCTGACGATCTCGTTGCCGATCAGATCGAAGACGATCACCGGCTCATCGCCGGTCGTATCCCAAGTCACCGTCTGCACACCATCTGCAGGATTCCAATTGTTCGTGGTTTTTATCGTAATGCCCGTGCTGGTACCATTCCATGCTTTCGGTATGGCAAGGGTCGAGACCTCGACGATGATACCCCACCCGGCATCTCCGATCATCAGACCACCGTCGCAGGTTCCTACTAAATAGGCAGCAGCCCCACTCGAGTGGACGAAAATCGCTTGCCCGCCTGCACCGGTCGCCGAGACGTGACCTCCGGTCACCTTGATTCTCCCATTATAGGTATAGAGGGCATAGTCAAGCTCACCGTCAGCCGTGACAGTTCCACCCGAGACGATTGTCTCACCATCAGAGTTATATACTGCGATACCAGCACTACCGCTGAGCTCGATCTCGCCACCGGATATTCTTGTTGTGCCAGCATCGGAATTATAGAGTGTCGCGTTATTAAAGCTGTTTCCTGCTATCGATTTGACCATCCCACCGGTCACCGTAATACCTGCTGGGCCGGAATGGATCCCATCTTTTCCGGCGGTGGTGTTCTCGACAAGCCCACCTGATACCACCACATGGACGTTCCCATTCTCTGCAAGGATCACATCATTATTTTCACCGATGAGTTCCGCGCCATCCGCGACCTCAAAGGTGCCGGCACCGAGAAGTTGGATATAGATTCGGTCTTTGAGAACTGCTTTCCAGATCAAGGTGACGTCGGCGGGAATAGAAAGATGTATAGTGCCATTGGCACCGGTCTTGCTTCCTTCGACGGTCAGCGCGTCACCGGCACTCATGCCGTTGAGTGTCCCTTGGATATTCGCCTGTATTTCGTCGAGACTGTTGCTCTGCTCGATGGTCACCAACCCGACCACCGCTGAAGCGGATAGCGGCATACTCATGAGCATACCGAAGGTTAGTGCCACCACCACTAATAGAATGATCGGTTTTCTGGCCAATACCATAATTACCTCCTCGATCCTCGGTATCGATGTGATACCTCGGTTAACTCGCACAAAGTCAACATCACAAATCCAGATGAGAAATGTGACATCTTTCTACTTTATTAAAGCACAAAGCCCAAATTCGTGTTTGCAGAGAGGAAATGTGAAACAAAAAAACTGCCGTGATAATTGCGCGAGAACTCGATCTCACTTTGATCTGAGAATAGATACTATATATCCATGGGAGTATTCATGAATGTCGTCAAAAGAATTCCGATCGGCATCGCGGGGCTGGCACTCGCCCTCGCCTCTCTGGGCAATAATCTTTGGTTCGCGCTCGGTGATTTCGGTTTTGTCGCCACCGTTGTCAGGGTCGTTTGCGGATTCTTGGCGACCGGTATTCTCATCGCGCTGATCACACGCATGTTCATCGACAAGGATGCGGTGATCGATGACTATCGCAATGTTGCGGTCTGGACGGTGACGCCGACGATCTTTATGGCGACCGAGGTGCTCTCCACCTATCTCGAGCCCTACCTTGGAATAGGGGCGACTTTTTTATGGGCGCTCGCTTTGACTCTTCAATTGATGTGGGTCGGAGCTTTTTTCTGGAGATATGTCATTCACTTCGACATCAATAACGTGCTTCCCAGCTGGCTGATCGTGTTCGTCGGTTATGTGGTCGGGACCACCACGTCGATAACGTTCGATGCCCCGTTCATCGGCCTGCCTCTGTTGGTATCAGGTCTGGTATGCTACGTTCTGATCTCTCCGGTCATCATGTATCGTTTCTTTATCGTCGGCAACATCGAGGATGATCTTCAACCGCTCGCCGGCATCATCCTCGCGCCGGCAAACCTCTGTATGGTGGGCTATCTGGCTCTTGTGGGAATCGGATATCTCGAGCCGATGTGGTGGCTCATCAAAGTGCTGCTGGCGTGTTCTGCGACAAGCTTCGTATTCTACCTGCTCTACTGCGTACCCCGTATGTTCCGACCGTTCTGCCCAACCTTTTCGGGCTTCACGTTCCCGATCGTTATTACGTCGGTTGCTATCACGCAACTCTCACATCTGTTGATACCGCAACTTACTCTGCTTGCTCGCGTGCTCCAGATAATGGCGACGGTGGTGGTCGTGTACGTATTCGTGCGCTATATGATCTATTTGTTCGCGCCCGACGCACAACAGATCAATTGTGAGATCGCCCGCAGAGACCTCGATTCGTGATATCGGATGAGCGAGATGGCAAACTCCATCCGCAGAATCTCTTACATCCTTACCTAAGACACGAAAAAGACACCTACGGCGCCATTTCGTGTCTTGGTGCGGATGGAGAGATTGAGCTTCGCTGAATCTCTTACATCCTTACCTAAGACACGAAAAA
>WRDL01000019.1 GCA_009784095.1 Coriobacteriia bacterium
GAATCCGGCGATCACACCGGGGATCCCGAACTCCTCGCTGAGGAATCGATAGGGTTCCAGCCCGATGATCGTCGATACGTGACCGGGAAGGATCAGTGCGTCGATGTTGATCTGAGGATCGTCGGCAAGTGCGCGCAGAGCGAGAGGCACGGTCTTATTGGCCCCATACACGCTGAAGTTCTCAAGGCCGTGCGCCTGAGCACGCTTGATCGTTGCGGCGATGATCGGGGTGGTCGTCTCGAATCCCACGCTGATGAAGACCACCTCGAGATCGGGGTGTTCCTGAGCGAGCGCCAGCGCATCGAGCGGTGAGTATACGACGCGCACATCGGCGCCCTCACCCTTCTCGTCGTTGAGCGAGCTGTAGGAGCCGGGGACCTTGAGCATGTCGCCGAAGGTGGTGATCGTCAGATCGTGGTTCTGCGCCAGCGCGATCGCCACATCGATATCGGCGTTGGCGGTCACACAGACCGGGCAGCCCGGGCCACTCGTCAACATGATATTGGGCGGCATGACCGCGCGAAGACCGTTCTTTGCGATCGCCATCGTATGGGTTCCGCATACCTCCATGATGTGGATCGGCTCGCCGTCTCGCCGCTCGTCGAGCTGTAAGGCCAGTGAATTGATCCCCTCGATCACGCCTTTGGCGAGTTGTGGGTCGCGAAACGCATTAAAATCCATAGGAATAGCCCTTCACGCTGGGGGAGTTATTCCTCGCTGCATACATTCTCATAGTGATTATTACAAGGAGTCCTTAGCACGCGCCTGCTCGGCGATCTCAAGGAATCGGTCACTTGCCTGTGGCGCTTCCTCGTGCATCCAAGGGATCTGTTCGAGCAGGTCGAGCGTCTCTTTTGCGTATTCCTCGTCGACCTTCTCGATCACGAAACCGGCGTGTACGAGCACCCAGTCACCCACGTTCGCGCCCTCGATCATGTCGAGCGACACTTTACGGGTCACACCGAGCATTTCGACCTCGGCCATATTGTTCTCGTAGAGTTCAAGTACGGTGGCGGGGATCGCCAAACACATAAAAAGAGACCTTTCACTTATTTTGAACTATGGACACTTCTACCATCTTACGCTCATCGCTACAACGCATTCTTGTCCTTCGGCGAACGCTCCCCTTGGTCGCATTCGTCTAAGTCGCGATCGTTATTCGCTCTATCTCTTTACGAAGAACTCATCATACCAGACCAGGAACATATAGACCGTCCAGATCTTGCGCGCGTTGTCGCTCGTCCCGGTGTGATGCTCATCGAGAAGACGCACAAGCTCATCGGTGTGGAAGAATTGCTCCGCCACCTCACTGGTGAATGCCTCTTTGACCTTGTTGTAGTACTCGTCCTCTTTGAGCCACACCCGGATCGGGACCGGGAAACCCAGTTTGTCCTTTTGCGCGGTGAGCTGCGGGATCGAGCGTGACGCCGCCTCTCGAAACGCTTTTTTCGTATGCACCGTGTCGACCTTCGCGGAGAGCGGCAGACGCTGCGCCAGCTTCATGATCTCGCGATCAAGCAGCGGCGAGCGTACCTCGATAGAGTGCGCCGAGGTCATCCGATCCGCCTTGAGCAGGATATCTCCGGATGACCAGAGATGAATGTCGAGATACTGCATCTCGGTCACGTCGTCGTAACCTTGCGCCTCCGCGTAGAACGGCGCGGTGATCTCTTGGGGGGTCGGTGCATCCTTGCCCACTTTGAGGATCTTGTTGCGCTCATCGACGCTAAAGATATCGGCGCCGCCGATGAACCACTCTTTGAGCGGTTTGTTGCGTCGCACCAAGAAGTCATGACCGGGCAGTTGTGGAGCGATCGCGTAGATCGGGCTCGATATCACACCGAGCGCCTTCCACACCGAGGCCGGTAAGAGTTTGCGCACGCGCGCGGCGCGCTGCAGAGGAGTGCGATAGACGCCATAACCGGCGAAGAGCTCGTCAGCACCCTCTCCGGAAAGCACTACTTTGACATGATCTGAGACCAGCTGTGAGGCGAAATAAAGTCCGATGGCCGCCGGATCGGCAAGCGGCTCGTCCATATGGTATTGAATATGCGCCAACTCACCCCAGTACTCTTCCGGAGTGATGACCTTGGAGTAATTCTCAACATCGATCGTATCGGCGAACGCCTTGGCATAATCGGTCTCGTTGTAGAGCTCACGCACGAATCCCACGGTAAAGGTCTTGTCCACGTTGGCTTTACTCGCGATATAACTCGAATCGACACCACTGGACAGGAACGAACCGACCTCGACACCGGGCGCTGCCTGTTTATGGAGCGCGACCGCCTCATCGACCGCTTCATCGATCTGGTCGGCGTACTGCTCGATAGTACCTTCGATCGGATCGAAGTGGGGACGCCAGTATTGCACCGTCTCGAATGTGTCGCCGTCTGCGATGAAATAATGCGCGGGACGGATCCTATAGACGTTCTTGAACAGGGCTTCATCGGTCCCTGAGTACTGGAACGACAGATAGTTCGCGAGCGCACCGGTGTTGAGCTCTTTTTCAAAATGTGGGTGTTTCAGGAATGTCTTGATCTCCGAGCCGAATATCATGGGTGGGCTTTCGGGCCCCTCGGTGGTGTAATAGTACAGCGGTTTGACCCCGAACGGGTCGCGCGCGCCGACCATCTTCTTGGCCACACTGTCCCAGATCACGAATGCGAATTTACCGCGCAGGCGCTCCAGCGTCTCTCCAAGACCCCACTCTTCGAACCCGTGGAGGATCACTTCCCCATCGCCGGTGGTCGAGAAGGTATGTCCGGCCGCGATCAGCTCATCGCGAAGCTCTTCATGATTGTAGATCTCGCCATCGTAGACGAGCAGCTTGGAGCCGTCCTCGCTTTGAAATGGTTGCGTGCCGCCGACGGTCAAGGTGTCGAGCCAACGCGCGCCCAATGCGATATCGGGATCGACATGCACACCTGCTCCGTCGACTCCGCGATGCGCGATCTCCGCCAGCATATCAGCGACGATCTCTTTGGCCTTCGGCGTGCCCTCAGCCCCTTTATCCACTGTATTGATAAATCCAATAAATCCGCTCATACGTAACCGTTCTCTTTAGTGTTCGTCTGCTCTTATCTGTATTAAGATGGCAAAGATCTTTCTATCGTTGCGCCTGGACTAATCGATCACCTTAAAACTTCCGGTGATGGACTTGAATTGACCGGTCAGCGCGGTGCGATCCGGAGCACGGCCTCCAAAGAAGAGTGGTCCTAACGCGACATCTTCCCAGATGCGTTCCATCATGGTGGCCCACGCACGTTGGAACGCAAAGTAGCTCGCGCAGTTGTCGCGTGCGTAATCCGAAGCTTTCGTCAACGCTGAGCGACCCGCCGCAAAATACCCGGGGCGGTCATCGCTTTTGACCAGTTTGAGCAGCCCGGTCATAAAGGCGCGCCAACCGACTCGAGAATCGATGAAAGCACCCGGATACGGGCTGATCGAATTGATCGAGACCTGGCGGAGATCGACCTGGGATTTTGCGAATTCCAGCTTTCGGTGCTCATAGACGAAACGGAATGCGTCCTGTTTGAAACGGGTCAGCGCATCTCCCGCGCTTCCCGTGTACTTGGTCACACTCCATTCATCGTCGAAATAGACATCATGTCCGTGCATACGGGCATTGATGAGATAGTCGGTATCCTCGCCGCGACCGATCCACGGATCGAACGCGACACGCATGAAGATGTCATGATGCAACGCCATCGCACCACCGAACGCCAAACTTGCCGGCTGAAGCCTCGGCGGTTTGAGCTGAGCTGCCATCGCCTGGTTGAACGCGGTCGCCGGCTTCCAGAACAGATCGGTGAAATCGCTCGATTCTTCACGTTGCCATCGTCCGAGTTCGTCGATATAGTAGCCGGTCTTTGCTAAACAGGACACACCCGACTCGAACTTCTGCCCGAGCCCATAGAGCGCAGTCTCGAGGAAATTAGCTGACTCGATGACCTCGTTGTCATCGAGCATGATCGCGTGATCGCAGCCGGCGACCGCGGCAACGATAAGCCCCAGATTACGAGTCGCTCCATAGCTTTCCTGTGTGATCGCTGGAATAAGGAAGTTCATCTCAAGTTGTTCGAGGCGACGTTCCAAAGAACCGCGCTCAGCCGGTCCCATCACAAAGATATCGAGATCCTCGAAGTCGCGTAGCAGCTCACGCACACGCTCGTCGGCACGCACCTCCAAGGAGGGGTCGGTCGTACGTACGATCACCGCGATCTGGTCGATACCGCGCACTTTACGCAAAGACTCGAGCATGCGGACCAGAGGCGGATTCGGATCGTTGAGACACGTCGCATTCCCGTAGGGGATTTCCACGTTGGTGCGCGTCGTTCGCTTACGCGTGCCGGCAGGTTTCGTCCAGAATGTGGGTATAACTATCATTGAGCTCATTGATATTCCTTTCATTGCACAGGCACCAACGCGCGACGGATTACCGCCACGAGTGGCAAGCCTATACCAAAGACTACCGCAGCTTGACCAAGTGCGACAGAAACGACACCGAATAGATACATCAATAAATAACTCGTCTCCAGTTCAATAGTGGTGAACGGTATCGTGTAGATCCCCAACCCTTTCAAGATAAGAGGCAAATAGGCCGGTACGATGAGCGCATTGGCGATCACCGGACCGAGCAAAGCGATCTTTTCATGTGCGCGCAGACGATAGGTCCAAAGCGCGCCCAGCATCGTCGCTAACGTGCCGAAAACGACATCGAGCATGCCGAGCGGTCCGGTCATACCCAAATTGAGCAGATTGCTGATGAAGCAACCGAGTGTCAGTCCCGGTATCGCTGCCGGAAAGAAAAGTGGCAGGACGGTCAGTGCTTCGCTGATACGAAACTGTACCAAACCCCAGGAGAGGTATCCCATCACCTGCGAGATCAGGAAGGTCAACGCTGCATAACACGCCGCTATCAATCCTGTCTGTGCGAGGAAATTCGTACTTTTGTGATCGGTCGCCGGCTCGATGTTCGGCTCGCGCGCACTCCTAGCGTTGGGCATAGAAGTAACCCACTCCTCGGATCGAACTGATTATCTTGCGACGACTGTCACCTATCTTCGTCCGAAGATGGCAGATGTTCACGTCGATGGTGTTGCTCTGTAGTGCGCGCTCGTCGCCCCACACCTCATGCGCAAGCTCCTCGCGTGAGACGATACGCCCCGCTCGCTCCATGAGATAGTGCAGAAGCGAGAACTCCCTGGCTGTCAGATCGATCTCTTGGCCATTGACGAATGCGGTGCGTCGTCTGGGAGACACCGTGACCGAACCGATGGTTATATCTGGTTTAAGAGCCATTATGCTGAGTATCTAGACAAGCAGTTCCGCGATTTGCACCGTATTGAGCGCAGCGCCCTTGCGAAGTTGGTCGGATACGTTCCAGAACGCGATCCCATGAGGGACCGAGTCGTCGATACGCAAGCGTCCGATGAACATACCGTCGGTACCTTCGATGAACGCCGGCATCGGATAGACCTTGTTATCGGGCTCATCCATCAACGTGATGCCATCCGTCGCTTCCAAAGCTTCACGGATTGCCTCCAACGTGATCGGCTCGTCGAACTCGACGTTGATCGATTCTGAGTGACACCGCAGCACTGGGACTCGCACGCATGTCGCGCTGACCGCAAGATCGGGATCGTGCAAGATCTTGCGGGTCTCGACGACCATCTTCCACTCCTCTTTGGTCGAGCCGTCATCCAAGAACACATCGATGTGGGGGATGCAATTGAAAGCGATGCGATGTGCGAAGTTCTCAGGCTCGAGCTCGCGCCCGGCGAGAAAATCGCCCGTCTGATCATAGAGTTCATCCATCGCTGCCGCTCCGGCTCCACTAGCAGCCTGATAGGTCGAGACCACCACGCGTTTGATCGGCGCGACCTTCGACATCGCGTGCAACGCCATCGCCATCGGGATGGTCGAGCAGTTCGGATTGGCGATGATACCCTGGTGGGTCGCTACGTCTTGTGGGTTCACCTCGGGTACGACCAGCGGCACATCGTCTTGCATCCGAAACGCGCTCGAATTATCGACGATCACGGTGCCTGCTTTTACCGCTGAGGGTCCATATTCCTCGCTGATCGAGGCACCCGCGCTGAAGAGCGCGATATCGACGTCATCGAACGAGTCGTGCGTCAGCTCCTCGACGGTGATAAAACCGGTGCCATCGCTTCCGGGTCCGCTATAAGGCAGCTTTTTGCCTGCGCTTCGCTCGCTTGCGAGTGCGGTGACTTTGGTAGCGGGGAAATTGCGCTCTTCCAACACCTTGAGCATTTCTTCTCCGACCGCGCCGGTGGCGCCTACTACTGCAACGTTCATGGGGCTTACTCCTTAGTCTTGTCTCTCATCGTTAGGCGATATGTGTCTTTCGCTCGTCACTGCAACGTGATCGCTGCTCGAGTCGCGATCATTCCTGTTCCAGCTCGAACGCCTTATGAAGGACCCGCACCGCTTTGGGCGCATCTTCCAGAGCGATGATGCAGCTCAGACGGATCGGTGAGGTCGAGATCAGGTCGATGTTGATACCCTCATCCGCAAGAGCGCGAAACATCTGCGAAGTCACACCGGGGTGTGTTCGCATACCCGCACCGATGATCGAGATCTTGGCGACGTCCTCGTCGAGCACCCAGGTGCGCGCGCCGATCTCATCCTTGACCGCCACGACCGCGGCTTGCGCGCGGGAGAGATCCTCATGCGGTACGGTAAACGAGATGTCGGTCAAGCCCTCCTCGGAGATGTTCTGGATGACCATATCGACATTAACGTTCTCGTCAGCGAGCGCTCCGAACAATGTCGCCGCGATACCGGGACGGTCCTCGACCCCTCTGATCGTGATCTTCGCGTCGTTGGTGTCGTGCGTGACCGCCGATACTATCGCTTGTTCCATATCTGTCTCCTCGCCTGTCACTATCGTGCCGGGCTCGTCGGTAAACGAGTTGCGGCAATGAATGGTCACTCCGTGATTACGCGCGTATTCGACGCTTCGCATGCTGAGCACACCCGCGCCGCTCGCAGCCATCTCGAGCATCTCCTCTGAGCTGATGGTATCGATCTTACGCGCATCTTCGACCACGTTGGGATCCGCGGTGTAGACTCCGTTGACATCGGTGTTGATGTCGCATACATCGGCGGCTATCGCCGCGGCGATCGCGATAGCGGTGGTGTCACTGCCACCTCTGCCCAGCGTGGTGATCTCACCGGAAGACGTTACACCTTGGAATCCGGCTATGATCACGATATGACCATTCTCAAGCGCTTTTTTGACACAATCTGCATCGATCGCAAGGATCTTTGCTTTGTTATGTGCGCTATCGGTCACGATCCCTACCTGCAGTCCGGTAAATGAGATCGCCTTTTGATCAAGATCCTGGATGGCCATGGCGAGCAGTGCGATGGTGACCTGCTCACCGGTGGTGAGCAGCATATCGAGCTCACGCTCGTTGGGATGATCCGTTATCTCATCAGCGAGATCGAGTAGTTCATCGGTCGAGTTGCCCATAGCAGAGACTATGACCACGACATCGTCGCCCGTGTGTTTGCGCTCGACCAGACGCTGTGCGATCTTTTTGATGTGATCGGGTGTCGCCACGCTCGACCCGCCGTATTTGGTAACCACCAGCGCCATATTCTTTACCCCGTTTTACTGATTTTTCGTTTATTACGTTTTGTTAAGTATACCTGCAAGGTCGTTTGCGCACAAACGCAAAAACTTCTTTCAAGAAAAACGCCCCCTTTCGGGGGCGGTTTCCGCGTTTATGGGAGTCGAGAAGGAAGGATTTCTCGATAAACGCCTTGAGAAGGGTGTGACCGGAAACTAATTCCATTGCATAACTTCCGATCACTATCGAGTGAGTAACTCGATGTAAATATGATATTACATTAGTATCACATTGAGGGAACTTTACAAAATCTTCACAATTCCGTCAATTTCTCGCTTGAATAAGAGAAGCGACGCGTGCTTTTTGAGCATCGCGCCGCTTATCGAATTGTTATTGTCTCCTATTTACCCACTGATGATCATTCTTCCTCGCACCTCTTGAGGATGTAGGCATAATAATCGTCGACGCTCTTCTGCGCATTGACGAGCAACTCTTCGTTGCCCGGTTTGAACAGATGTTTGAAACGTCCCTGTGGCTTGAGGAACTCCTCGACCGGCTTGAGCCCATCCTTCTTGATCTTTGCGGGCATCGTGAGTTTCCACTTGCCGTCGACGACCTCGAAGCTTGGCCAGAAACCGGTGTCTACCGCCAGCCGTGCGAGTTCGGCGGTATCTTCGCTCTTGGTACGCCATCCACGAGGACACGGAGCCATGATATTGATGAACGCAGGCCCCGGCGTATTGAACGCCTTCTCGGCCTTCTCGACCAGATCCTTCCAATATCCCACGCTCGCTTGTGCGACATACGGGATCCGATGGTCGGCCATGATCGAAGTGAGGTCCTTACGATGCTGGATCTTACCGTCCTTGGCACTTCCGACCTCGGAGGTCGTCGCCCATGCGTTTTGGGGAGTCGCGCTCGAACGCTGGATACCGGTGTTCATATAGGCGCCGTTGTCGTAGCAGACATAGACCATATCGTGTCCGCGCTCCATCGCGCCGGACAGGGACTGCAGACCGATGTCGTAGGTCCCGCCGTCACCACCGAATGCGACGAACTTGACGTCCTTATCCGCAGGTATTCGCCCGGCTGCCTGGAGTCCCTTGAACGCCGCCTCGACTCCGCTCATCGTCGCCGCGCTGTTGCCGAAGGCGTTGTGGATGAAACTACCGTCCCAACTGCTGTACGGATAGATCGTCGTCGATACTTCGAGACAACCGGTCGCGCAACTGGCGATGACATCGGACTCTCCCGCGCCCATCAGTACTTGACGGACCGCGATCGATGCTCCGCAGCCTCCACACAGACGATGACCGCCACTGAGGCGTTGCGGCAACTTGGTGTATTCTTTGATGTTAGCCATAGTATGCCTCCTCTAGATTCCCAGATAGGTCAACCCAGGATTGAGCCCACCGTCCGATAGATCTGCAAGATCGTCATAGACCGATTCGATAAATTCGAGTTTGACGTCCGCGCCACCCAGACCATAGATGTAGGGGCGTACCTTTACGTCAACGCCGGCTTTGAATAGTGCCGCCATTGTATCGATCGCGAGCGGTCCCGCTATCGCACCATAACTGTCGGATCGATCGAGGACCGCGACCGATTTGCATCCCTTCAAGACGTCGGCCAGCTCAGCCGCAGGGAACGGACGATAGGTACGCAGCTTGACCATGCCGACCTTGCGCCCTTCGCCACGCAGCTTTCTGGTGACCGCACGGACATTACCGGCGGCAGATCCGAGTACGAGGATCGCCTCATCGGCGTCCTCCATACCGAAGGTCTCGACATGATCGAAAGAGCGACCGGTCTGTGCGGCCCACTCGTCTCCGATACTCTTTATCGAAGGAAGTGACGCGTCGATCGCGTCACGGAGCGCCTTTTTGATGTTCATATACGTGTTACCCAGTGTCGAAAAACCTCCGACCATGGTGGGATTGTCACTATCGAGCATCGAGTGCTTGGGTTGGTGGACCCCCACGAACTTCGTGACGGTCTCATCATCCATGATCTCGCCACGGCTGATACTGTGCGTCGTGATGAAACCGTCAAGCGATGGCATGACCGGAAGATCGTTCTCCTCGGCGATACGGATCGCCATGATGGTGTGGTCATATGCCTCCTGGGCGTTCTCCGCGAACAAGATGACCCAGCCGAGATCACGCGCAGCCATCACATCGCTGTGATCGCAATGGATGTTGATCGGAGCGCCGATCGCACGGTTGGTATTGACCATGACGATCGGCAGGCGCAGACCTGCTGCGATGGGAAGCTCTTCCCACATATAGGCAAGCCCCTGGCTGGAGGTCGCCGTCATGGTGCGCGCACCCGCGGCTGCCGAGCCGATACAGGCGCTCATCGCGCTATGCTCACTCTCGACGGTCACATACTCGGTCTTGACCTTGCCATTGGCAACGTAGCGAGCGAACTCCTCGACGATCGTCGTCTGGGGAGTGATGGGGTAGGCGAATAGCGCCTCAGGAGCTACTTGACGGTAGGCGGTGGCAACAAAACTGTTGCCGGTCTCAGAAACGGTCGTTTGGGTCGCCATAGTCTATGCCTCCTCACTGTGCTCGGGAACCATTTTTAACGCATCGAAGCGGCATTCGCCAACACAGACACCGCATCCTTTGCAGTGATCGAAGTTGATGGCGGTCATTTTCCCGTCAACGACCTCTATCGCGCTGTCGGGGCAGATCACCCAGCACAACATACAGTGTTTGCACTTACTCTCATCCCAGACCGGACGGTCGCTTCTCCAACCTCCAGTGGCATAGTCGCGTGAGTTACCCGCTTCAAGACCGACCATCCCTATCGGGAAATCCTCGGTCTTCCAATTATCGAAATCGGAGACATCCCATGTCGGTACTGCTTTTTCTTTAGCCATCGATCAGCACCTCCTCATACGCACGCTGCACGCTTTCCAGATTCGCGTCGATCATCTCTTGAGCGAATTTCTTGCCGAATGTCTTGAGAAGTTGACCGTCCACGCTCTCGCGACCCACGATCGGGCGGACCTTGACGAGCGCGCCTACGATCGGTGTGTTGGGAATGTCGCGTTTGATGGTATCGAGCGCGATCCCGCTCGCGTCGACGGTTGCGACGGTGACGGTATCGGGTGCTTTCATGATCTTACGCATCTCCTCGGGCGGCTCGGTCGTATTCACGATGACCGCGCCATCCGGCTCGATACCTTCGAGCACATCGATGCTCGATAGGAGCGTCTCGTCAAGCACGACGACGATGCCGGGATTTTCGATGTTGTTGCAAACCTCGATCGGCTGATCGCTGATCCGAGTGAATGCCTTGAGTGGTGCTCCGGTACGCTCAGGTCCGTATTCAGGCATCGCCTGCATATACCGATCTTCGTACATCGCGGTCTCGGCCACCAGTTTCGCGGCGGTCACCGCACCTTGACCCGCACGTGCATGCCAGCGGATTTCTGTCAATTCACTCACCTGGGCCTCCTTATGTCTCGATGGGTGTTCATTAGACCTCTTATTGTAGTATATCCCGTCATGAACGAGGCGACCTAAATGGGTCGCCTCAAAAGAAATCTCTCTGTGAATGGACCGTTATTCGTTCGGGCTCAAAATTCCGGTGCCGTCGAGCAGGCTGCCGACCGGGAAGAATCCGCTGGGTAGCTCAGGTGCCGGAAGCTCGGTCACACCTGCCTTGAGCGGTTCGCCCTCAGGAGCGATGCCGAGTAGACCACCGACGAGCTTCTGGATACCGAGGCTGACCTCGGTCGGCGCTGCCGGTGCCTTGACCGGGACTACGCCACCTTTAGCAGCGATACGCTCCTCCATCGTCAGGAACGGTTTAGTGAAGTCGGGCTCGAGACAGCGCGAGGTCTCGACCGATCCGGCAAAGTAGGCACCACCGGTATGACAGGTGCTGCAGTTGAAATCTTTCTCATCGGCAAGCGGACGCGCTTGGTCTTTGCTGTGACACGCGCTGCATCCCGCGCTTCCCAACTCCGCGCTGACCACCCGTGCCATGCCGAGTTTTTGGGCTTTGGCGTAGTCGTTGTGCGCGGTCATGAGATTCATGTTCCCGAAATAGAATCCGGACACGATCGATGAGTATGCATGGCAACTCAGATCGAACGGATTCCCGCCGCACGAGTTGGACACGACCGCGGTCTGAAAGCTGATCGTCTTCGCCAGACCGCTTTGTGGATCTCCCACTTCGATCTCGTTGAACACATCATGTTTCTCGAGGATCTCCTCAGTATGCCACGGTTGGAATGAATACGCGCCATGGCAACCATCTTCGGTCAGACCGCAGCTGATGGTGAAGTCGGCGAACCCATTCTCGGGTCTGCCCGCCGTCCAATTCATCTCACCTGCGCCTACTTGGGCGTGGCAGAGTGTGCAATTGCTTTCAGTATGGAGCTTGCGCACGTTGTTGGTGTGGCAGTCGCTACACGGCAACTTGGGAGCTTGCGGTGAGCAGACCGAAACGATCGCCTCGGTCGTCTTGATGAGCTGACCGTTCACCGTCATCTCAAGCCAGTAGATATGGCGACCGGCGACCGTGGTCGACGGGGTCAGCGCCAGCGTACCTGACGCGACGATCTGCGGACCTTTCTCGCCGAGCGTGTACCAATCCATGGAGGTCACTGCGTAATCGAAGAGCGTGGAGGGAGCTATCGCGACCATGAGGTCTGCCGGTACGTCACCGAGCGCATAGACCGCTGATTGCGGTTGCTCATAGACTATGAACTCTTCGGGGAGCGCTCGTGTCGTATCGAATACCCCAGCCTCCAGGTCGATGTGAACGACCGGGCGGATGGCGATATTGCGGTCATATTGGGTGGAGCTCACCGTGGAAGGAGAGATGTTACTCATACTCCACAGTGAATAGAGTTTGTCATCGCCGGGATGGCGCAGCGCCCATATGCGATCGGCGGGATACGTCGAGTACTCCTCGTCGATCAGGAGATGCTCCATCGACTCAGCGTGAGAAGGAAGTACGACCTTTTGATCGACATGGTAGCCGACCGTCGAGTTCGGTACCCCTTCGACCGCCCCGAACGGCATGAGGGTAGCTTGCTGCAGCTTACTGAACGCCGTCTCGAGGAATCCGTATCCTGATACCCCACCTGAAGCGAGCGAATAGTCGACTCCATTGGCGGCGCGCGATGAATTGAGCCACGCGCATATCTCAGAGTCGGCCCACTGGCGATAGCTGATCAGGAGCGGGAACGGTCCCGAATAGCCGTTGATCGGGCGATAACCCAGATCGTATTCGGGTGCGATCGCGAGGATGAGCTCGCTGGGATCGTCGACGTCATCGACGTCGATCACGATCCAACGGATGGGTGTGCCGGGAGTGAACGTTGCGGGGACCGGAAGATAGTCGGTCTTGACCCCTTCGCTGAAGTCGACCCCGGTGTTCGCCGGAAGCACGCCGAAGGTAACGACATCACCGATCTCAAGCAACCCGTCGGGCTGGAGATCACGTATATAGCTGGTAAGATCGCCGCGATCGACCGCGTACGCAGAAGAGCAGCCGATGATAAAGAGGATCGCGACGCATAAAAGCAGGATGCCTCCACGAGAACGTGAACGCACGGGCATGATGCCCCGTCTTCCTTTTGCCGTCCAAATAGTCGCGGACAAAATCCGTTCCTTTCTAGCAAGAACAGTTAAGGACATTTTAGCAGGTTCAGACCCAAAAATGAACAGTTCAGTCATAAGACAATACATTATCCGTGGTAACAGCAAGGTTTAGAGCTCGCGCCGCGCTTCCATAGCGCGTCCAAGCGTCACCTCGTCGGCGAATTCGAGGTCTCCGCCTACCGGAAGACCGCTAGCGATCCGCGTGACTTTGATATCGAGCGGCTTGATCAAACGCGCCAGATAGGTCGCGGTCGTCTCCCCCTCGACATTGGGATTGGTCGCGATGATGACCTCGGTGACCGCGGTATCGCTCAACCTGCTCATCAACTCGGCGACACGCAGCTGCTCGGGCCCGATCCCATCAAGTGGCGAGACCACCCCATGGAGCACGTGATAAAGGCCATTGTACTCGGCGGTGCGCTCGATCGCGGTCGCGTCCCGAGGCTCGGCGACCACGCAAAGCAGTGCGGGATCGCGTTGCGGGTTGGAGCACACTTCGCACAGATCACCTTCGGCGAAATCGAAGCACTGTGGGCAGAAATGGATCGTCTCTTTCGCGTGTACGATCGCGTCTGCCAGACGCTGCGGATCGGCGTAATCGCTCGTCAAGAGCCAGTACGCGATACGTTGTGCACTTTTCGGCCCGATCCCGGGAAGACGCTCCAGCTCATCGAGGAGCGCGAGTATTGAGGCGGGGTAACGCATGAGAGGTCGCGCTCGACTACATCAGACCGGGGATATTCATGCCGCCGGTTATCTCAGTCATACGAGAATTCGCCAATTCTGCGGCGCTCCGTGCAGCCTCGTTGACCGCAGCGACGATCATATCCTCGAGAAGCTCGAGGTCGTCGATGTCGACCGCTGCCGGGTCGATCGTGATGCTGACCAGTTCCTGACCGCCGGTCATGACCGCTTTGACCATACCGCCACCGGCACTCGACTCGACGGTCTCGCCTGAGAGCTCCTCTTGGAGCTGTACCATTTTGGCCTGCGCTTCTTGGGCCTGCTTCATCATCTTTTGAATATCCATTACTCTCCTCTATCCTTTGTCTTACCTTATCGCTGCTCTCACTCGTCGACGAGGGTCGCTCCTAACGCGTCAAGCGCTCCCATCAACTCATCATCATTTTCCAACTCGACCGACTCATCCGGCTCTTTGGTCGGCGCCGTATCGACGAACTCCATGAACGACGGCTCTTCGGTCAGAGAGGTCGCTGACTCGTCGATCAATAGGTCTTCGGTCATCGGAGTTTCACTAGATACTTCTTCAGTCGGCACCGGCTCGTTGGGTCCCATTGCTTCATCCACCAAATCGATCGCCGGTACCGGCGAATAGATGATATCGGTCCCTGCCTGCAAGTTGACCACCACGTTGGCTCCTGCCGCCTCATACAAAGCGCGGGTTATTAACGCCAGATTATCGCGTTGACCTGCTTGTTTCATGCGAAAACCTTGGTCGACGCCGTAAGTGATGATCAGCGCACCATCATCTTCAAAAGACGCGCTCGTGTTCTCGAAAAGCGGATAGCGCGACGGGCTCTTCTCACGGATGCGTGTCAATGCGATGCGCCATATCTGCTCTGCGCGCTCATCTGAATCAGATGACAGGTGTGGTGCGGCGAGGGTGGGAGTCGGTGCTTCGATCTCTGGCTCGATCAGCGAGTCTTCGGCAGGTGGAGTGACCTCCTGCTGCTTTGTTTTCTGAGCGTTATTCGAATGTTCCTCGAGAGGTACAGACGCGGCGGCGGCGATCGTCTGGGGCGCGGGCACCATCCCCTGCTCAAGTGATTCGATCCGCTGTGCGAGCGCCTCCAATGAGATATCTCCCTCGGGGCGAGCTGAGCGGATGAGCACCATCTCGAGTACCAGACGCGGGTTGGTGGAGCGACGCATCGTCGTCATCGCCTCATCGAGCAGGTCGAGAAAGCGCGCGATATGCTCCGGTCCGACGAATTGGGCACTCATGTGGGTAAGCGCTTCAATCTCGTCGTTGGTCCGGTCGATGATCCCTCCGCTGACCCCGAGCACCGAGAGAACATACATATCACGAAGGTATTCCTGCAGGGAGCGGGTGATCTCGACCAGGTCGGCACCGACCTCGATCTGTGATTGCACCCATTGCAACGTGGCGACGACATCACGCTTGGCGACATAGGATGCGAGTGCGGCAAGCGATTGCGTATCGATCTGTCCGAGCAGACCTTCGACATCATCGACGGTGATCTCGTCTCCGGCAAAGGAGATGAGTTGCTCGAGCGCGGTCAGCGCGTCACGCATGCCGCCGTCGGCGAATTTCGCGATGAGCGGCAGCGCAGCCGATTCGATCTCGATGCCTTCTGAATGTGCAATATAGCCCAGTCGTGCTGAGATATCCTCGATACTGATGGGGTGGAAGTCGAACTGCTGACAGCGACTGCGGATGGTCTGAGGAACTTTCTGCGGATGCGTGGTGCACAATACGAATATCACGTGCGCAGGTGGCTCTTCGAGCGTTTTGAGCATCGCGTTGAATGCGCCGGTCGAAAGCATGTGGACCTCATCGATAATATAGACCTTGTGTTTACCCTGAGCGGGTGCGTAATGTACCCGCGAGATGATCTCCTCGCGCACATTCTCGACGCCGGTGCGCGATGCCGCGTCGAGTTCGATCACGTCGCTGAAGTTGCCTTCGGCGATCTCGCGGCAGGTCTCACAGGTGCCGTCGGGCTCGGCGATCGAGGCCCCATGCTCGCAGAACAACGCTTTGGCAAGCAGACGTGCGGTCGTGGTCTTGCCGGTCCCGCGCGGGCCGACGAACATATAGGCGTGCGCCAACTGGTCGCTACTAAGCGCATTCTTCAGGGTGCGGGTAATGTGGGTCTGACCTACCACGTCATCGAAAGTGGCAGGACGGTATTTACGATAAAGAGACTGGTACGCCATGGATCCCCTTCAGCGTGTACGCGCGGTCGGTAAGTTCAAATAGATGCGCTGAGCAGACCCAGGGGCTCGCCAGTGAGCGCTTATGGCTGCTACGTCTCCGTCCTGACCAGGTTCACACTATAGCGCCCCCTGAGTCCGTTCAACGCATCCGGTCTCTATAGTACTATCGTTGAGGGTCGATGCGAGCGAGTTGACA